>JAZTXO010000107.1:0-15216 GCA_045636445.1 Eubacteriales bacterium
TCATATTATCGGTAAGGACATTCTTCGCTTCCACACTATTTACTGGCCCATCTTCCTTATGGCGCTTGATCTTCCTCTGCCTAAGAAGGTGTTTGGTCATCCCTGGTTCAACTTTGGCAATGACAAGATGTCAAAGTCCAAGGGCAACGTGGTTTACGCAGATGAGCTCGCAGAGCGCTTTGGCGTTGACGCTGTAAGATATTATGCGCTCTCCGAGATGCCCTACAACTCCGACGGAAGCGTTACCTACGAGTCGGTTATTTCAAGATACAACAACGACCTTGCCAACAACCTCGGCAACCTTGTCAGCCGTACTCACGCTATGACCAAGAAGTATTTCGACGGCATAGTTCCCGCACCCGCAGATGTTGAGGAAATTGATAACGACCTTAAGGCTACCGTAAAGGCGGCAATAGAGAAGTCGGTATCTCTTATGGATGCATATCACGTTGCCGATTCTCTTGACGAGATATTCTCAATGTTAAGACGTGCTAACAAGTATATTGACGAAACGATGCCTTGGGCACTTGCAAAGGACGAGTCCAAGAAAAACCGCCTTGCAACCGTAATTTACAATCTTCTTGAAACTATAAGAGTAGGAGCTGTGCTTCTTGCTCCCTATATTCCCGAAACTGCAAAGAATATCTTCTCCCAGCTTGGAACAGACAAAACCTGCTTTGCAACCGTCAGCGAGTTCGGTAGGCTTGAAGCAGGCAAAGCTCTCGGCGAAGCCTTCACTCTCTTTGCAAGAATTGACGAAAAGAAGTTCCTTGAAGAAATGGAAGCAAAGATTGCCGCTGCAATAGAGGCAAACAAGCCCATAGAAGAGCCTGAACACGAGGCAGAAATCGGAATTGACGCATTTGCGGCAGTAGAGCTTCGTGTTGCCGAAATCCTCGCCGCCGAGCCTATTCCCAAAGCAAAGAAGCTTCTTAAGCTCCAGGTTGACCTCGGTTATGAAAAGCGTCAGGTCGTTTCGGGCATTGCAAAGTTCTATACCCCCGACCAGCTTATCGGCAAAAAGGTTTGCCTTGTTACTAACCTTAAACCCGCAAAGCTTTGCGGAGTTGATAGCTTCGGTATGATTTTAGCTTCGGGCGAAGAGGACGTTAAGGTGGTATTCCTTGACTCTTCTGCAAAGAACGGAGACAGAATCCACTAATGAAATACTTCGATTCTCACGCTCACTATTACGACGAGAGATTTTCCGAAGAACTAAACGAGGGTGTCGACAAACTAATCGACACCCTTCTTTCGGAAAATGTTTCTTATATAATTAACGTCGGAACAGACCCGAAAACCTCACGCCTTGCCATAGAGCAGGCAAAAAAATACGAAAATATGTATACCGCAATTGGTATTCATCCCTCCGATACTCGCTTCCTTTCGGATATGGAATCGGAGCTTTTAGACATTGAAGCTTTAATAAAGGACAAGTCGAATAAGTGCGTTTGTCTTGGCGAAATCGGTCTGGATTATCACTATCCCGACACCGACAAGGAAAAGCAGATGAAGTATTTTGAAGCCCAAATGCTCCTTGCGGAGAAGCTTAATATTCCCGTATGTATTCACGACAGAGAATCCCACGGTGATATTATGGAAGTGATAAGACGCCACCCCGAAGTAAGGGGCGTTCTTCACAGCTTTTCCGGCTCTGCCGAAATGGCAGAGGAGCTTGTAAAGCTCGGTTGGATGATTTCTTTTTCGGGTACGCTCACCTTTACCAATGCAAAAAAGCCGAGAGAGGTTGCGGCAAGAATTCCGAGAGAATTCGTAATGATAGAAACCGATTGCCCCTATCTTGCTCCTCACCCCAAGCGAGGAACGCTCAATCATTCGGGCAATCTTGAATACACCAATGCCGTTCTTGCATCAATTTGGGGAATAACTCCCGAAGAGTCGGCAAAAATAACCGAAGATAACGCAAAAAGGTTCTTTAACGTTAAATAACTTTTAAAAGCAGCTCCATTTGTTTGAGGGAGCTGCTTTTTGTGCTCGATGTGCTGTCCAAATCTTAATTTCAGACAACTTTGCAAAATAAAAAAATAATATTTTCTCTTGACTCTTTTTCTCATAATGGTATAATAATATTGGTCTTAAATTTCGTATGTTGAGCGAAAGGATATTTATTTTATGAAAGAAAATAAGAATTCTAAAGAAAGAATTGACGAATTTATTCAAATAGCCAGAGGCGGAAAGCGTAAAATGAATGCGAAAATTCCTCGTCTTCCGGAGCTTCCACCCTTAAAAATCGACAGAAAGGAAATTTATCCTACCGCTGAAAAATTCGCTCTTACCGAGCCTGAATTTTGCGAGGAGAAGGCTTATGCAGATTTCCTTAAAGAAAAGGCGGAGCTGCGTAAATATTACGAGCCTTTCCTTGAAAACCACGCAAGAGTGGTTAAGGAAAATGCGGTTGAAATAACCGATTTTAAGTTCCGTCACGAAACAGATGCAGACAAAGCCGACTTCTCCATAGCTCTTTCGGGCAGAGGAGAGTGGGAAGAGGTTAAAATTCCTCATTACTTCGGTCCGGAGGGAATCTGGAATGCCTTTTACCGCACAGAGATAAATATAATTAAGGAAGAGGGCAAATTTTATCACCTTGATTTCCAGGGTGTTGACTACATAGGCGAGGTTTACGTCAACGGCAGACTTGCAGGCAGACATATAGGCTTCTTTGCTCCCTTTTCGGTGAACATTACCGACTACGTAGTAAACGGTAACAACACAATTTTGGTAATTGCGAAAAATCACCTTACTACAATGGGCGTAGGTGATAAAAACGGCAAAAGATGCTTTGGCGATAAGGTGTATGCCGCAACGTTCCTCGGTTACGACGAGCCGGAGCTTGGTTGGCATCACTGTCCTGCGGGAGCTGGAATTTGGGGCAAGGTTAAGCTTGTAACTTCCGGAATACACAGAATCAAGGATATTTTCGTACGTCCCGATATAGATAAATCCGAAATTACCGTAAATACGATAATAGACACCTTCGTCTTTAACGGTGATTTCTCCGAATTTAACGGAAAAATCAGCTACACTCTTGAGGGCAGAAACTTTAAGGAAACCGTTTTTGAAAACAAAGCGGGTAACCCTCTGACACCAATACTTATCAGCGAAAACTATCTGACAGACAGCTTCAGCCTTGAGAATTTCAAGCTCTGGACTCCCGACACGCCCTATCTTTACGAGTTGACAGTCACCCTTACCGATATGGACGGCAATATTCTTGCCGAGGGACAAACTCACTTCGGTATGCGTAAGTTCCATATGGACGAAAACAGCACTCCAAAGGGTGCTTTCTATCTTAACAACAAGCGTGTGATAATGCGTGGTACGAACGAAATGGGACATCTGCCGAGATGCGTAATGGAAAACAACTTTGAGCAGCTGATAGACGATATTCTTATTGCCAAGGTTGCAAATCTTAACTTTTACCGCGTGACTCAGCGTCCCGTTCACTCGGAAATATACGACTATTTCGATATGCTGGGTATGATGTGCCAGTCGGATTTCCCTCTCTTCTCCTATATGCGTTACAGCGTACTCGGCGATGCCTTGAAGCAGGTTGACGAGATGGAAAGACATACTCGTAACCATCCCTCTGTGGTTATTGAGACCTTTGCTAACGAAACCAGCGACCCCAGCTGCTGGGAGCATGAGCAGTACGCTATGACGAAAAAGCACGTTGACCGCTTCTGCGACGCAGCAAAGATTATCGTTGAAATCTATAATCCCGACAGAGTAATTAAGTATTACGAGGGTGACTATGCGCCCCAGCGTGAGTGCTACGGCATCAGCGATTTCCACACCTATACTCTTTGGTACATTTCTCACGGAATGGCATCGGGTAAATTGAACAAAGGATATATCCCCGGCATTCGTCCGGAGTGGATGTGCGGTTGCGGTGAGTTCGGTACAGACGGTCTTGACAGATGGGAGCTTATGAAAAAGTATGCTCCCGATGGTTGGCTTCCCGAAACCGATACCGAGCCTTGGGTTCCCAACACTATCGCAAGAGCGCAGTGCTTCGGTCTGCACGGCAACTTCTTTAAGGAAAAATCCAATGCGAAAGAGTGGATAGCCGCAAGCCGTGAGTGGCAGAGAGAGGCTCTCAAATATTACGTTCATATGCTCCGCCGCAGAGTTGATTATATCGAAAGCACAGCGGTGCATCTTCTTATTGACGCTTGGCCTATGGGTTGGACTAAAACCCTCGTTGACGTTGATAGAATCCCGAAACCTGCATACTATTCCTTTAAGGAAGCAAATATTTTGACCAGAGTTGACCTTCGTCGCGACAAGTACGTGGTGTACGAAAACGACGTTATTCCCACCGAAATCTACGCCTTCAACGACCGCCCCGACGATAAGGATATTACCGTTAAAGTCAGCGTATATCTTGACGGATGCGAGGTAGAGTCCTACAAGCTTTCCGGTGTGGCAAAGGCTGTTTGCGCTAACTATATGGGTGAAATTCACACCTGTCTGCCCGGTGTTAAGTCCGGAAAAGTAAAGGTTGTTGCGGCTATGGAGTGCGACGGTGAGATAACCTACGACTCTGTTGACTACGAAATTAAGCCTTGCGTAAAGAAGTCAAGCTTTACTCCCGAAATTTTAGGAGAGAGAGTTTCCTCGGTCAATAACGTTTGCGGCGGTGAGCTTTCAAGCAGAGTAATAATCACCGATTGCGACTACTTCAGAGAGCATCACACCGAGCTTGAAGCAAAGGCAAATGCAGGTTCAAGATTGGTTATCTTTATGAATAAACCCTTGAGCGTTATAGGTGATGACGTAATCTTCTTAACTCACGAGGACGATACCGAGTGCGCGTCAAAAAATCTTGTATACAGAAGCGAGAGCTCTCCGTTTACCAAGGAGTTTGAAGAGTACGATTTCAAAAACTTCTATAATGCCGAAACAGATTTCCAAGACGTTACCGCAAGATACCGCTTCGACTGGGAGGGCAGCGAGGAGATACTTTACGTTTATTCCGACAATACAGATCCTAACGACCCTCTTCACAAGCTGCATATCAATGTTGCCGCAAAGAAAAAGTACGGCAAGGGCGAGGTAATTCTTACCACGCTTCACACAGTAAACGGTTGTATCGGCAACAACCCTGTGCTTGATAAATTTATCGTAAATCTTATAGAAAAATAAATGAAAGACGAGGGAGACGAAAATCTCCCTCGAAAAAAACAATGAAAAAATCAATGTGCATAACCTACGAGGTCGATTCCGCCCTCTACGTTAATATAACCAACAAATGCTCTAACCGTTGTGTTTTTTGTATTCGCAACAACGGTGACGGAGCTTACGGCTCCGATCCCTTATGGCTTGAGAGAGAGCCTTCTGTGCAGGAAACTATCGACTCAATTCTCGAAAGAGACTTGAAAAAGTACTCCGAAATTGTCTTTTGCGGTTACGGTGAGCCAAGCTTCAGGCTCAAAGAGGCGAGAGCTGTTTCCCTTGCGGTAAAAGAAAAATATCCCGATATGAAAATCAGGATAAACACAAACGGTCAGTCCGATCTTATTCATCGCCTTGATACCGCACCTTTTTATAAGGACGCCTTTGATGCGGTGTCAATAAGCCTTAATGCTCCCGATGCCGAAAAGTATCAAAGAGTAAGTCAGTCGGCTTTCGGCAAGGCTTCCTTTGATGCGATTTTGGATTTTGCCCGCAGAGTAAAAAATTACGTGCCCTCGGTTGCCTTTTCGGTGGTTGACGAGGCACTCACAAGCGAAGAAATTGCCGAGTGCCAAAAAATCGCCGACTCCTGCGGTGTGAAGCTCCGCGTGAGGAAGTATATAGGGAAGTAGAAGAGATGGGAGATTTGGGAACTTTTTGAAAAAAGTTCCCATGCCCTCAAAAACTTCCTGCAAGGGAGTTTTTAGGTTTGCATTTGCGACTAAATTTAGTAAAACCTCATATTGCAGTTTTTGCGGGTGCGGGGGCTTTTTTCAAAAAGCCTCCGCGTCTCTTTTCATACCTATCTTCCCTCGGAGCAACCCTCAACGGCTCTTACTCTCGGTTGAGTCAAGGCTTTAAAGAGAGCGTTGTACATAAGAAAATAGGAAATCGGTGTTCTCGATACGTCAAAGCTCGCTCCCATAAAGCCTAAATCGTCTATAAGGTCATAGGTTCGTTTCACGCTCTCAAGGCTCTGGAATCTGCAAATGCCTCTCGCTTTGTCGTTAAAATGAGATATTAGAGTGTCCTTGTCTGTGGTAATTTCAGCTCCGTAGGCTCTGGCAAGGCTCAAAGCGTCTTCTACCGTAATAAAATCACCGCCTATTTTCGCAAGGCAGGGAATATCTATAAATGTCTTTGCCGACTCGGCATCCTTTGCGTAGTCGGAGTATTTTTTTATTTCTCCCTCGGAAAAGGCGGTCTCGGGAGAAATTTCGTATTTCGGGTAGGAAAAAACGTTTCCGTCGGATAGGTCGCAAATATAGCCGGGTATTTCCTCGTCAACCTCGGTAATAAGAATAAGGTCGCAGCCTATCATAGCTTTTCGGAGCTTTATGAGAAATTCTCCGAAGTCATCAGGCTTCCTTTTCGCCCCCTCCGAGGAAAGAACGACTCCCATATATCCCCGACCGCTTGCGGCATAAATTATATCGTTTATAAATTTATCTCCCTGGGAAGGAGAGAGGTAATTTCTTTCGGGCAAAGCGTCATAGATTCGAAGCAAGGGGATTTTTGATTCTTCAAGAAGCATCTTTATAAGAGGTGCGTCGTCAAATATGAATTTTACTCCGGAATCCTTGGCAACGGCAGAGCTTACCGTAACGTAGGTAAGGTATGGAAGCGTTCGCTTAAGCCTTGCTTTGTCGTAGTCTTTGTAAATATATCCGTTTGTAGGCGATGCTCCGTAAGGACGCTCGTCATATTTTAAAACTACTGTGCTATCGGGCAAAAGTCCGTCGGTTAAAATGTCGGGATTTTGCATCAAAAGGTCGGCTCGTTTTATTCCGTAACGGAGCATAAGCCTTTCGGGAGTATCACCGTGACGCACCTTGTGAGTGCGTGTGGGAGTAAGAATAAGCAGCTCTTCGCCCACCGCAGGATTTGCTACCGCCTCGTCGTTTGCGAACAGTATAAATTCGGGCGATACTCCGTACTCTTTCGCAATATTTTCTATTGTATCACCCTTTTTCCAGGTATGTATTTTCATATTTTTCTCCATTCTCAATAAAGTTCATTTTCATTCTATGATATAATACCACTTTGGGTTATTCTAATACTGTCGAATCTCGCATGAGAATAAAAAGAATACCTATTTTTTATAAAAAAGCCAAAAAAATGCCTTGTCTTTGGCTTCGTAATATGCTAAAATAATAGAGTAAAAGAAAAAAGATAAGAGGAAATTTACTATGTTTTTTAAACCGTTTAAGCTTCCCGAAAATCCTGCTTTTCCCGACAGAGAGGCGTCTGTCATCGACTTTGGAGCAAAAGAAAATATTCTTTCGACCGATGCTGTAAACTCTGCGATAAATTATATATCCGAAAACGGCGGCGGTAAGGTAGTCGTTCCTGCCGGTAACTGGATTTTCGGTGCAATTCACCTGAAAAGTAACGTAAATCTCCATTTTGCAGAAGGTGCAAAGGTTATCTTTTCCCATAATCCCGAGGACTATCTTCCCGTAGTCCTTACAATGTACGAGGGAATAAGATGTATGAACTACTCGCCCTTGATTTACGGCAGAGGTATTGAAAATGCCGCGGTTACGGGTAAGGGAATCCTTGACGGAGCAGGAGTTGAGTGGTGGAAATGGGCGAAAAATCTGACGGGCAGAGATATTCTCTATTTTGACCGCCGCCCCGTAGAAGAAAGAATTTACGGAACGGTAGAGCTTGGACTTCGTCCTATGTTTTTGCAGATATTAGAGAGTAAAAATATTCTTATCGAGGGAATAACTCTCATAAACTCGCCTTGTTGGACGGTTCATCCCGTATGGTGCGAGGACGTTATCGTAAGAGGTGTTACCGTAGAAAACCCCACAGTTTCCCCTAACACCGACGCTGTTAATATCGAGTCCTGCAACCGTGCTTTAGTCGAAGATTGCGTTGTACCTATGACGGGTGACGATATGTTCTGCCTTAAAGCAGGCAGAAACGAGGACGCTTGGGAGGTTGGTATTCCTTGCCAAAACGTTGTTATAAGAAATTGCCGTTCCCTCGGCCCGTCTATGAGCGGAGGAGTTACTATCGGCAGTGAAATGTCCGCTTGCGTTCGAAACGTGCTTGTGGAAAACTGCGACTTTTATCACAATATAAACTGCTTAAGCATTAAGAGCAAAGACGGTAGAGGCGGTATAGTCGAAAATATCGAGTATAGAAACGTTCATATGAACAAGGGCACAAACGGTGTTCGTATAACCTACCGATATAGCTGCGAGGCAAATGACGACCCCAAGATTCCCGGTCTTAATATGCCCACCGTTCGTAATCTTTATTTTGAAAACGTCACCTGCGACGAGGTTGAAAACGGCATATTGATTGCAAACGTTCCGAACGGAGCAATGGATAACTTCCACTTCAAAAACATCACGATGAATGCATCAAAGTGTATAGCCGCAGATACGGTAAACGGACTTAATTTTGAAAACGTGAGAATTAAAGAAGTTGCGGGAGCAGGTCAGTCTCCGAGAGATAACGAAAATGCAAAAATTTATATTGCTCCCGAATGGAAGGAATATAAAGGCAAAAACGTGAAATAATAATGTAAAACAGGTTGTTATAAAGGAATTTTCGAGATGAAAAAGATTATTTGCAAAAAAGAATATGATACCGAAGCGTCAGCGGTAGTTGAAAAAAGAACCTACGGTGACTTCGGCTCAACCGAGGGTTACGAGGAAACCCTCTACAAAACCGAGAGCGGCAGCTTCTTCCTCTACGTCAACGGCGGCGAAGACTCAAAGTATCCTAAAGAGGACATCAAGCGTATGTCCGAGAAGGCCGCAGAGGAATGGCTCTCAAAAAGTTAAACAAAGGAAAAGGACAGAGAATTTTCTCTGTCCTTTTATACTAGCAGCCGTGCTTGAAGCTGGGGCTGTCAATCATCAATATTCACCGTAATTCCGTTGATTTCAACGCCGCCGGTGACCTTTATCATAAGATATTTTTCACCGTTTATTACCTGGGTTGTAACGATGTCGCGATGTTCGGGGCTGACCTTGATTTTAACCTCGGGCATTTCAAGCTCGTATTTCGAGAAAGAAACGAGGTTTTTAGGAGAAATGGCTGCATTTTTGCCAAATCCCTCGTCAAAGGCTTCGGAAAATTTCTCTACCGATTCTGCCTTTGCTCCGCAGTTTTCTAAAATCTCTTTGGCTACCGATTTCGTTATAACGAGAGGTTCGGGGTCTTTTGATTCCTTGTGAGCTTCCACCATCTCGGCAACCTGAGCGTGAACGCTTTTTACAAGATTTATATCGCACTCCTCATTCAAGGATTCGGAGAGTAGGGAGCTGAATGTGGCTTTTTGAGCTTTTGGCGGCATCGGAGCAGCTTTTCCGAATATTTTTTCGGTAAATTCAGGGTACTTTTCCGCAATACTGCGAGTATAATAAAGCGTACCGTAAATATTAGAGGCTCTGTCGTCAAAGAGCGGGAATGTAAATCCAAGCTCGGGAGAGGAAAGGAGCGACGTAGCCTTTGAAGAATGGAAAAGGCTGTCCGCTTCCTTAAAGGTAAGAGCCTCGGGGGAATCCTTAAGGGGACAAACGGCGCAAACTATGTATGAAAATTGAGTATAGCTTTCTCCATCTTCACCGTCTGTACGGTAGCTTTTCACGTCATAGACGTCGTTTGCAAGAAGAATAACGTAGTTTCCTTCAAATTTTACCGACTCAATTACTTTGGAATAAAATTTATCAAGAGAGTCGGTGTCGGAAAGCTGCGATGAGCGAAGCTTCATAAGCAAGGAATGTTCCTCTCCGTCGGATACGTCCTTTGTTGAGAAGCCTATTTCTGTAAGATTTGAGCCCAGCGAGCCGGAAAGTGACTTTTTCATTACTCCGAGAAGCATTTCTGTGGTAGTCGACTCGCCAAGTCCGAGGGATTGGTTAATTTTATAAAGAATTTGTCCGTTTTCGTTAACAAAGCAACCGACTATACGGGAAATGTTTGCTCTTTCGGGTCTGAATCGTCGCTTTAATTCTCTTAATTCTCTTTCGGTCATAAAATATTCCTTTTAATATATATCGTCGTAAATTCCGCCCGAAATAAATTCACGTATAAGCGAATTTTCGGGGATAAGGCTGTCGTCAATAGCCTCAATATGTCTTAAAGCGTTGAGAACAACCGTACTGTATCCGTCGTCCGAAAGCTCTTTTTTGTCAAGAAGCGCTTCGGCTCTTTTTTTCATTGCTCCAAGCTCAAAGGGATGGAAGGTGTCAAAGGCAAGGTCTGCCGTAGATTTATAGGGATAAAGATAAATATCCTCGGCTTCAAGCACTCCGCGCCAAAGGGAGAGAGTACGTGTAGCGTCTGCTCCTCTGTAAATACTGTCGCGGACGAGTCGACGCAAAAACCTGACCTTACGACCGGAAATTATGCGTTTTCCCTCGTGATTTATATTGGTGGAAACGCTGACAAAAAGCTTAACCACCTTTTCCGAGGGAAGATTTTCCGAAATCATAGGATTTAGGGCGTGAAGTCCCTCTATAATGACGCACCCGTTACCGACGGGAGCTTTTTTTATAACTTTTACGCATCTTCCTTCCTTGAAATCGTACTTCGGTATCTCAAAGGGACGATTTTCGGCTATATCAAGTAAGGTTTTGCAAAGAAGCGGCAAATCAAGCGATTCGGGACGCTCGTAGTCATGATCTCCAAATTGGTTCTTCGGATAACTTGGGTCGGTGTGATCTCGGTAAAAATCGTCAAGGGAGATAACCTCTGCCTCTTCGCCAAGACGGCGTATTCCGTCGGCAATAAGGTTTGCCGTGGTTGTCTTTCCCGAGCCTGAAGGACCTGCAAGGAGCACGAGCCTTATATGATTGTTTTCAACAATGTATTTTGCGATTTTTTCAATGCGGCTATGATACTTCGCTTCCGCATTTTCTATCATTTTTTCGGGTTCTTTTGCCGAAAGGTTCAAATCGTATAAATTAAGCTCTGCCATATTTTACGATCTCCTTATAATTTGGTTGAACTTGCGGTTTGGCTTAAGAGAAAAGAATATTCCGTAAATCCTCTACCGTTTTTAGATAATAATCGCAGTTTTTCCTCATAAAGTCTTCGATTTCGGGAATATCGTATGCCCAGCCTGCCGCTGCGAATTTAACTCCTGCCGATTTTGCCATATCGTATCCCGGCTTCAAATCGTCAACAACAAGCACCTCTTCGGGTTTAAGATCATACCTCTTCATAAGGTCGAAAAGTGTGTCCGGGGCGGGCTTTCGCATATTTTTTGGAATATCCCAGCCGTAAATTATATCGGGAGAAGGGAGGTTGTTATGCTTCCAATCTCTCGTGATATATTCGGTAAATGAGTGGGAATCAACGGCAATAATACCGCCTAAAGAACGAAAATCTTCAATAATTTCTCTTATTCCCTCGTAGGCGGTAGGGATATGACCTTTAACGTATTCCTGCCAATAGGCTTCCTCGTGAGCAAGTTCTTCTTCGTTCATACCGATTTCGTTAACAAAAAGCTCCACAACGCCCGGATGAAAATTCTTTACGAAATAGCTCTCCAAGGTGTAGTTTTTTACAAGGTGGGGATAGTATTTTTCAAGATATTCGATAAAGCAGGGGTAGTGTATCGTAGCTGTACTGTTTACGACGGTGTCGTCGTGGTCAAGAACCAAGCATTTGTATTTCATTATTCAAGCCCCATAAAGCTTATTTTCGGTGTAACTACGGTCAAATCGCTCTTTTGCAAAGTGAGAGCTCTTCTTCTCATTATAGATTCCCATTTTTCTTTTGTTCCGCCAAAGGAAATTTCCGAAAGAGAATCACAACCGCCGAAAATGTCAAAATCTTCGATTTCAACAATGTCTTTGGGAATAGCAATTCTTGAAAGAGACGAGCAGTCCGCAAAGGCGTCAAAACCTATACTTCTTACACCGAAAGGTAAAATCAAATTTTGAAGAGAAGAGCATCCTTTAAAGGCTCTTCTGCCGATTTTGACAAGTTTAGTTGGCATATCGACAACTTTTAAGGATCTGCAACCCTCAAAAGTGGACTCGTCAATAAGTCCCATATTGTCGGAAAGCTTTATTGCTTCAAGGCTGAAGCAACTTGCAAAAGCATTAAATTCAACAAGTATGCAGGAGTCGGGAATCGTTACGTCGGTAAGGTTAAAGCAAAAGGCAAATGCGCCCGAGCCAATCATAGTGATAGACTCCGAAAGCTTTATTCTCGTAAGAGAAGCACAAGCTTCAAAGCAACCCTCTCCGATGCGTTTTACCGAGTCTGGAATAATTACCGAGGTAAGAGAAGAGCAGGAGGAAAAAGCCTCGTCTAAAATCTCTTCGATTCCGAAATGCATATTTACACGTTTTAAATTTTGACAGCCTGAAAATGCACAAGCTGATATTTTCTTCAGGCTTCTTGGCAGGTTGATTTCTTCAAGATTGCAGAAATCTCGGAATGCGTTTTCGCCTATTTCCTCGATGCCCTCGGAGATGGTTATAATTTTATTTTCGGGTATATCCTCGAAGGAGCCGGAAAAAATAACCAGCTCCTCGATGTTTTTTTCATTTTTCGTCATATTACGAAAGCTTTGCAAGAGCTACCTTAAGCGACTCGCGAACTTCGAGATATTTTGCAAGCTTTGCGCGTTCACCGTCAATTACAGCTGCGGGAGCTTTCGCTACGAAGCCCTCGTTTGCAAGCTTCTTTTCAATTCTCTCGATTTCACCGTCGTTCTTCTTCATTTCGGCGGTAAGTCTTGCTCTCTCCTTTTCAAAGTCGATAACCTCGGCAAGAGGAATGTAAAGGCTTCCTGCATCGGTAGCAATCATAACTGCGTCGTCAGCGGTATATTCCTTTGCGAGAACTACTTCGGATGCCGAAGCAAGCTTGATAAGAATTTTTTCTGCTCTCTTGAAGGTGTCCTCGTACTTTGTAACAACGATAAGCTTAGCCTTCTTTGAGGGAGGAACGTTCATCTCGGCTCTGCGAGCTCTGATTGCGGTTATAGCGCCGATAATTCTTTCAACGTCTTCCTCTTCGCTCTTGTAGGAAAGAGCAGCGTCAAAGGTAGGATATGCGGCTATCATTATAGATTCGTCACTGTGAGGAATAGCCTGGTAAATTTCCTCTGTAATGAAAGGCATATAGGGGTGAAGAAGCTTCAAGATACCACTGAGTACCTTAACGAGAACTCTCTTTGCGGTAAGCGCGGGTGCTCCGCCCTCGAAAATACGGCTCTTCGCCATTTCAATATACCAGTCGCAGAATGTATCCCAGCTGAACGAATAAATTTCAGCAAGAGCAACGCCAAGCTCGTAGTTTGCAACGTTGTCGTTTACGGTTTTAGCAAGAGCGTTGAACTTGGAAAGAATCCACTTGTCTTCAACCGCAAGTTCGTCGTCTTTAACTTCCTTAAGAAGCTCCTCGTCGCTTTCGGTGAGGTTCATAAGCACGAAACGGGAAGCGTTCCAGAGCTTATTTGCAAAGTTTCTTGCCGACTCGATCTTTTCGTCGGAGAATCTCATATCGTTGCCGGGTGCGTTACCGGTTGCAAGTGCAAAACGGAGTGCGTCAGCGCCGTATTCCTCGATAACCTTAAGAGGATCAATGCCGTTGCCGAGAGATTTGGACATCTTTCTGCCCTGGGCGTCTCTTACAAGACCGTGAATAAATACGGTAGAGAAGGGCTTTTTATTCATATGCTCAAGACCGGAGAATATCATACGGGAAACCCAGAATGTGATAATATCGTAACCGGTAACGAGGGTGTCTGTGGGGTAATATCTCTTAAGGTCGTCGGTTTTGTCGGGCCAACCGAGAGTAGAGAAGGGCCAGAGTGCCGAGGAGAACCAGGTGTCAAGTACGTCCTCTTCCTGTCTTACCTTGCCGCCGCACTTGGGGCACTTTTCAATATCCGTCTTGGAAACTTCCATATGACCGCACTCGTCGCAGTAGAAAGCGGGAATTCTGTGTCCCCACCAGAGCTGACGGGAAATGCACCAGTCAAGGATGTTGTTCATCCAGTTGAAGTAGTTCTTTGAGAATCTCTCGGGAACAAAGTTGATAGTGCCGTTTTCAACAGCCTCGATAGCAGGAGCTGCGAGAGGCTTCATCTTAACGAACCACTGGTCGCTTGTAAGCGGCTCAACGGTGGTGGAGCAACGGTAGCATGTACCAACATTATGGTCGTGAGGCTCGGTTTTAACGAGATAACCCTCAGCCTCAAGGTCTGCAACAAGAGCCTTACGGCAGGTGTATCTGTCCATACCCTCATACTTACCTGCGTATGCGTTCATAGTCGCATCGTCGTTCATAACCTTAATCTGTTCAAGGTTGTGACGCTGACCTACGAGGAAGTCGTTGGGGTCGTGTGCAGGGGTAATCTTAACGCAACCCGTACCGAAGCCTATCTCAACGTAATCGTCTGCAATAACGGGAATCTCTCTGCCTACGATGGGAAGAATGAGAGTCTTTCCGATAAGATGCTTTGTGTTTTCGTCATCGGGGTTAACCGCAACGGCGGTATCACCGAACATAGTTTCGGGACGTGTGGTTGCAATCTCAACGTAGCCCTCCTCGCCCTTAATGGGGAACTTGATGTGCCAGAAGAAGCCGCGCTGGTCCTTATATTCAACCTCGGCGTCGGAAAGGGCGGTAAGGCATCTCGGACACCAGTTAATAATTCTGTGGCCTCTGTAAATGAGTCCCTTGTCGTAAAGGTTTACGAATACCTCGCGAACTGCTCTGGAGCAGCCCTCGTCCATAGTAAATCTCTGTCTTGACCAGTCGCATGATGCGCCAAGCTTCTTTAACTGACCGGTGATTCTTTCTTCGTAAGAATCCTTCCAAGCCCAAACTCTCTCAAGGAATTTATCACGTCCGAGGTCGTAGCGGGAAAGGCCCTCGTCAACACGGAGTCTTTCCTCAACCTTAATCTGTGTAGCAATACCTGCATGGTCGGTGCCGGGAACCCAAAGGGTAGAGTAGCCCTGCATTCTCTTTGTACGAACAAGTATGTCCTGAAGAGTCTCGTCGAGAGCATGTCCCATGTGGAGCTGA
>JAZTXO010000108.1:0-1536 GCA_045636445.1 Eubacteriales bacterium
AACACAGTGAAGGACTTATCGCTCTTTCGGGATGTATTGCAGGTAAAATCCCGCAGCTTATTTTATCCGGCGCAATGAATGAAGCTGAGGTGTGCGCTCTCGAATTTAAAAAAATATTCGGAGATGATTTTTATCTTGAAATTCAAAATCACGGTCTTGATGACGAGCGAAAGGCTAATTACGGGTTAAAGCTCATATCTGAGAAGCACGGAATCCCCCTCGTCGCAACTAACGACGTCCATTATCTTGAGCGTCAGTATGCCGATATGCAAGCAACCTTGATGTTCATACAGACTAACAATGTCGTTACAGACGGAAGACCCTTTGGTTTTAGCACAGATGAATTTTATTTTAAAAGCGGAGCAGAAATGAAGGTCATTTTTGCAGGCTTCAATGATGCCGTGGAAAACACGGTTAAAATTGCGGAAAAGTGCAATTTTGATTTTGAATTTGACAAGCTTCATCTGCCCGATTTTACTTCCGACGACGGTCTTTCACATAAGGATAAGCTTCGTTCGCTTGCATATATAGGTTTTGATAAAAAAGCCGAAAGCGGAAGAATTAATGTGAAAAAACGGAGCAGAGATGTTTATGAACTCCGAATTGAATACGAACTATCGGTCATCGATAATATGGGCTTTAATGCTTACTTTCTTATTGTAAGCGATTTTGTTAACTATGCAAAGACTAACGGAATTCCGGTAGGGCCGGGACGTGGCTCCGGTGCAGGAAGTCTTGTTGCATTTCTTATCGGAATAACCGACGTTGATCCCATAGAATTTGATTTGCTCTTTGAAAGATTTCTAAACCCCGAACGTGTTTCTATGCCTGACTTTGATATAGATTTTTGCTATAATAGGCGTGAAGAGGTTATCGATTATGTTAAAAGAAAGTATGGAGACGATAAGGTAGCGCAGATAGTTACCTTTGGTACGCTTGCTCCGAGGGCAGCGGTTCGTGACGTTGGACGGGCTCTTGGTATGCCTTATTCTAAGGTTGACACCGTTGCAAAACTTATTCCGAGAGAATGCTCTGATATAGAAAGCGCATTGACGACATCTGAATTAAAGGCGCTTTATACGTCCGATGAAGAAATAAGAAAGCTTATTGATTTAAGCGCTCGGCTTGAAGGAATGCCAAGACACGCATCTACACATGCTGCGGGTGTCGTTATCACCGAGAATCCGACCTACGAGTACGTTCCTCTTTCTTATAGCGGAACCGGTGTTGTGACCCAGTTTGATATGAATACCGATGCGATGCTGGGGCTTGTTAAATTCGATTTTCTCGGACTTAGATATCTTACGGTTATAAGTGATGCCGAAAGAATAATTAAAGGTCGGTTGGCGGATTTTAATGTATCGGATATTCCGCTTAACGATGAAAAAACATTTTCTTTGCTATGCGATGCAAGAACTGACGGTGTTTTTCAGCTTGAATCGGGGGGGATGAAGCAGGTGCTTTCCAAGCTTCAGCCCAACTGTCTTGAGGATATTATTGCTTGTGTTGCCCTTTACCGTCCGGGTCCTATGGATT
>JAZTXO010000109.1:0-2884 GCA_045636445.1 Eubacteriales bacterium
AGGGAACCCTTGGGGCGGGGGCTCCTGCGTTAGCAGGTGGGGGATTGTCAATCCCTCCGTCTGCCTACGGCATCCACCTCCCTTTACACAAGGGAGGCTTATTTAGAATTTCTTATCTTTAAGAATTTCCATAGCTTCGCCGAAGCGTTGGAAGTGAACTATTTCTCTTTGACGGAGGAATTTGATTGCGTCGTTTACGTCGGGGTCGTCGGAAAGGCGGAGAATCGAGTCGTACATAGCTCTCGCCTTCTGCTCGGCAGCAAGGTCCTCTTGAATATCTGCAAGGCGGTCGCCTTTCGAAGCTATTGCCATTGCGTCAAAGGGTACGCCGGACGCAGATGCAGGATAGATTCCTACACCGTGGTCAACGTAGTATTTATCAAAGCCGCCCGCTTTAATTTCATCGGGTGTCAGGTTTCTTGTAAGCTGGTAAACGATGGCTGCCACCATCTCCATATGCCCAAGTTCTTCGCTTCCTACATCCGTTAAAATTCCGACTACTCTGCCGTCGGGCATATTATAACGCTGGTTAAGGTATCTTGTTGCCGCAGCGAGCTCGCCGTCAGGGCCGCCAAGTGCAGTAATAATAAGTCCCGCAAGTTTGGGGTTAGGTCTTTCAATCTTTACGGGATACTGAAGCTTTTTTTCGTAAATCCACATAAATTACTTACCTCCTCTGCCATTTACCGCACCGTTACCCTTTTGCCAGGGCCAGGGTGAATCCACCCAGCTCCAACGCTCGGTATTAGTTACTCCCGCAGCGGTAAGGGGAGCGACTGTGCTTTCGTATTTTTCGGTAAGTGCCTTAAGAGCCGCGATAGTCTGGTGATAATAGTCCAAGGCGGTCTGGCAGCCGGGGTGAGTGTCCAGGAAAAGCTCAAGCTCAACCTTCACAAAGCCGAGAGCGCGAATTTCTTCAAGCAAAGCATCGCCCTCAAGACCTGCAACGTAATTTTCACCGGGGATTCTTCTCTCTTTATCCATTTCCGTACTCCTCCATAGGAATATACAGCTCTTCAAAAAGAGTTCCGTGAGCCAGAGCCTCGGGAGCAGAATAAAGCAAGCGGAAGTTCTGGTTAGGTGCGTAAGCATAAGCCAGGGGAGCGCCGTTCAATGCCCTTCTTGCCTCGGAAAAGCTCATATTTCCCATTTCACCGTTTGTATCGTTTCCCGAATTGCAAGGGCAGGCGGTGCATACCCTGCAGGATGCGGGAAATCCGTTCTGGTTTTTCAACATTTTTACTTTTTTCCTTTTCTTTTTTGCGGTTTAACCGCTATTTCTATTCTATGAATTTTGCCGATTTTCGTGTTTTTTCGTAAATTAAAATCAAGGCCGCAAAAGACTTGACTTAAAATAGAAAATGTTGTAAAATATTAGATAATAACTGTTATATGGTGATTTTATGGGTGCAAGATTTGATTTTGAAGAAGAAAAGCTGATAATCGGTGTAATTTACAGCGACAAGGCGGCTCTTGATAAGGCTATCGAAATATTAGTCGGAGAATTTGGCGAAATTGAAGCTGTATCCGAGGAATTTTCATTTTCCAAGGAGTTTTCCACGTATTACGACGACGAAATGGGCGGTGAAGGACTCCGAAGAATATACAGCTTCAAGAAAACGGTTGACCCTGCAAGGCAGGCGGATATAAAAATCCGAACAAACGAAATTGAAGAGCAGCTTTCGGTTGACGGAGGCAGAAGAGTTAATCTCGACCCAGGATTTATCAATCACGGCAGACTGCTTCTTGCAACCACCAAAAAGGCGGGATTCCGCATTCCTTTAAAAGACGGAATATATACCGAGCTTACTCTGTTTTACGCAAGAGGACAGTGGCACAAGCTTCCTTGGACATACAGAGACTATCAATCCGAAAGAGTTCAGAAATTCATTACCGAAGTAAGGAAAAGCTATCTTCTGCAAAGGCGTAAGACTCTTTCGGAAAAATGCGAATAAACAAAGAAAAAGCCTAGTCTTTCGCAAGAATTCTTGTAGTTATACCTATATTTGTCTTTCTAATAGTCGGAAATAGGTATTGCTATTGACAAAAATATTTATATAATGTATAATATTATGGAAGTAAATTGAAAAGGACGCAAAGAAATGAGAGAATATAATCTTTTGAAGGCAAACGACCCTGAACTTTACGCAGCGGTTATGGCCGAAACTTCAAGACAAAGAAACAAAATAGAGCTTATCGCTTCCGAAAACTTCGTTTCCGAGGTTGTTATGGAGGCTAACGGCACTACTCTAACCAATAAATATGCAGAAGGCTACCCCTCGAAGAGATATTACGGCGGCTGCGAACACGTAGACGTTGTTGAAACCATTGCTATCGAAAGAGCAAAGGAGCTTTTCGGCGCAGGCTACGCTAACGTTCAGCCTCATTCGGGCGCTCAGGCTAATATGGCTGTATTCTTCGCTCTTCTTGACCTTGGAGACACCGTTCTTTCTATGAATCTTGCTCACGGCGGTCACCTTTCTCACGGTTCGCCCGTAAATATGTCGGGTAAATATTGGAACATCGTTCCCTACGGTGTTTCCGAATCTGACGGAAGAATTGACTATGACGAGGTTGAAAGACTCGCTCTCGAATGCAAACCCAAGCTTATCCTTGCAGGTGCTTCCGCATACCCCAGAGTTATTGATTTCAAGAGATTCCGCGAGATTGCCGACAAGGTTGGAGCTTACCTTATGGTAGATATGGCTCACATTGCCGGACTTGTTGCAACCGGAGCTCATCCCTCGCCCATTCCCTACGCTCACGTTACAACCACAACCACTCACAAGACTCTCAGAGGTCCAAGAGGCGGTCTTATTCTTACCAACGACGAAGAACTTGCAAAGAGAATTAACAAGGCTATCTTCCCCGGTACTCAGGGCGG
>JAZTXO010000110.1:0-8159 GCA_045636445.1 Eubacteriales bacterium
TCTTATGGGTAAGGTATTCGTTTCTACCGGATGCAAACGCGACTACACTATGAGAACCTGCATTTACGGAACTAAGGGTACTCTTATTTTCGATAACCGTTCCGACACAATGAAGGTTCACTTCGCTGACGAAAACGGCCATGGTGCAGAAGAAGCGCAGATCGTTCCCATTGAGATCAACAACCACAACGCTGCGGCTGAGTTCAAGGTGTTTGCTGATGCACTTGTTAACGATACCGAAATTGAGACCAACGTTTACGAGGGCGCAAAGACCGTTGCAGCTTGTCTCGCTATTATCGAGTCCTCCAAGACCGGCAAGGTTATTGTTCCTAACTACAACTTCTGATTTTTTATATAGAAATGCCGCATTTTTGCGGCATTTTCTTTTTATTGTATTGACCGACCTGTTATTTTGTGGTAAAATATATAAAAGAATAGGTGTATATATAAAGCTCGTTATTTTAATACATAGCTACCCCGAGTCCTCCTCTTTTTGTCCGGCATCACGGCTAACTAACAAAAAAAGAGCGCTCAAGATGGGCGCTCAAAAGTGATTATTCCGAATCATCGTCGTCTTCATCATAGTCCAAAGACGAACTGTTATTTATACGATATTCCGACGGTGTCATACCCGTTTGCTTCTTGAAGATGTGGTTAAAGTGGCTAAGGCTGCTGTATTTTGTTTTAGAAGCGATCTCAACCACCGTAAGCTCGGAAAACCTAAGAAGATTACAAGCGTAATTTATCTTCATTTTTGTGATATAAGAAACAAGGGTTTCTCCCATAAAGCGATTGAAGTAGGAGTTAAGCATTGGCTGCGAATACGGCGCAAGCTTATAAATTTCGCTCATAGGGCTTAAGAAGCATTCCGGAAGATGAATTTTTTCAAGGAAGCCTTCAAACCAATCGGGATATACGGAGTCAGAATCAAGTGACATTATAAGCTGACTTATAAGATTATATGCTATACGCTTTGCGTAAAGAGTTGAATTTTCTTTTTCCGCAGATACGGCAAGTTCCGCCAAATGAATAAAATATTCAAAATCCTTAAAGTGCATACGGAACATTCGCTTTTGCCTGTCGGCAAAGAGAGAATCCATTGCAGTATGAGTTACTAGGTTGCAGAACTCGGTTAAAAGATAGGTGGAAATCAAGAGACTGTAGCAAACAACCTCTTCGTTTTCCTGAACTTTGAAGTGGCGTTCCTCGCCCGGGAAGAAGAAAGCGACAGTTCTTACGGGAACAGAAACGTTTTCGTGTTTTTCACACATTTGAACGTTTCCCTCCACAAAAACCAACAGCTCAAAACAATGAGAAGAAGAACGGTAGGAAGAAATATCGGTTATATATTTTAAGCTAACATCAAAATCGTCGTTACGAACTTCGTCGATTTTAACAGTTTCAAACGGACTAAGTCGATCTTTATTTTCTTTAAAAATCACTATAACCTTTCTCCTTCCTAAAGCAAATATAACTCATTCTAGCATAGCATAGCTAATTTTGCAATGTTTTTCACAATCTATTTATGAAAAACGCATTTTACTTTTAAAAACAGCAATCTATTTATAGATTTTAGCATATTTTTATAAAATTAACGGAGTAAAAATGAACACAGAAAAACTTTATCCCGAACTCAAAGACAACCTTTGGGGCGGCAAAAAACTTATTGAAAAATACGGAAAAACAACAAAAAACACAATATGCGCCGAGAGCTGGGAGCTATCCTTCCACCCCGACGGACCAACCGCGCTTTCCGATGGCAGGAGACTTTGCGATATAGCGACCGAGGAGATTATCGGTGCTAATTCGAAGAATTTCGAATTTTTCCCTCTTATGATAAAGCTTATCGATGCAAAGGACAATCTTTCGGTTCAGGTGCATCCCAATGACGCGTATGCTCTTGCTAATGAAGAAAGCTTCGGCAAGACGGAGATGTGGTATATTGTCGAGGCTGATGAGGGCGCGGGAATTTACTTAGGATTCAAAGAGGACGTAAGCGGAAAGCAGGTTGAAGAAGCTATCAAGACCAACACACTTACCTCTCTTATGAACTTTTTTGAGGTAAAGGCGGGAGATTGTTATTTTATCCCCTCCGGAACAATTCACGCAATCGGCACAGGATGCCTGATTTACGAAATCCAGCAAAATAGTAACCTTACCTATCGCGTATACGATTACGACCGTCGAGACAAGAACGGAAATACAAGAGAATTGCATATCGAAAAGGCGCTGAAAGTTCTTGATTTTTCAAAATATGAGCCTTCGGCTCAACACGGTGAGCTTTTGGGTATAAGCAAGTATTTCACCGCTAAAAAGGCCGTTTTAAACAACGAGAAGCGATATTTCCCCGAGGACTCAAAAAGCTTTAGGTGTGTTACTGTAACCGAAGGAGAAGGATTCATTAACGACACTCCTCTATTTCTTGGTGATAGCTATTTTATTCCTGCACACAAAGATTTCACTCTGTCGGGCAATATGACAACAATCGTAGCAGAGGTAAGAGCTTACGGCATTAAGAGTGAGCCTTGCGAGAAGGGATTTTCCGTTACGCTCTTTGATGACAAGGGCGAAAATATATGCTCAAAAAGTGCAAAAACCGAAAAAGAAGCGAAGCAGAAGCTATTCAAGGCAATGAACATCACCGAAAGCGACCTTACTTTGTAATAGGCATAAAAGCAGCAAATTCGTTAGAGACTACATAGAATGAAAATGGCAGAGGCACAAAAAATACAAGTGCCTCTGCCAAAATTAAAAGAAAATTTGAGGAAAAATCAAGGTTTTAACCTTAGATTTTTCCTTTTTTTATTGTATCTTTGGTTGGTTATGCCTAAATATAGCCAAAAGCGGTTTGCTTATAATACGGCATTGATTTGCCTTTATTTTTTAGACTTTGCTTTTATGACCTCTGTTATGGTTTTCAAAGTTCTTATAGGACGCTTGATTACTACGACAAATCCTCTTAAAATCCAAAGGAAAGGAATAAGCAGCTTACATTTTGATGCTTTGGGGAATCTTTTCCTATAATACTTCATATTCGGGAATATAATTTTTAATATGTATACAAGCTTTGCCTTGCGTGTTGATATTCCGTGCTTTTTACGTTCTTTTTCAACAAGGTTAGAGATGAATTTTTCTCTTGTTCCATAGGTTGCGGAATCGGTAAAGCCCCAAAGCAGCTCATTTTCGTCCTCGGACAGAGGAGACTCCCCGCCTTCCCTATCAGCAACAACCATTTTCCTTGCAATATCGGGATTTAATATCTTAAAAGCAAGGCTCTTTGTTAGTTTTTCATATTCGCTGATGCCGAGCTTTTCACACTCACTCCTGATGTATTTCGAATCCATCGTAGATTCTTTTGCTCCAAGGTACACAAAAACGTCGGAAAGAGACCTGATTCCCGTTCCGCTGTTTATATAATGCTTATATTCGTGAGCTTTTAGGTAAACGTAAAAATCCTCGTCGGATAGGCTATAAGAATAATTATGGCTCTGATCTTTTTTTGCGATAGAAAAGGCGTCCTTATAATACTCGTAAAAATTCTCCATTTCACCGTTAGAAAACAGAGACACGTGCATTTCAAAATTGTAGATGGGATTTTTTATATAAACGTCGTGGTTTCCCTGCTCGTAATGCTCGATTTCATATCCTCTTTCAAGGAAAATATCACGCACAACGCTTCGATATTCCATATCAAAAAGAATATCGTTATCAGCCATTTGGCGAAGTCCGACCGCAGGATATAAATCCTTTAGAATAACGCCTTTTAATGGAAGATACTTTATGCCACGAGCCTCAAGCTCCTTAAGAATTTCAGCTCGTTCGGTATCAAAAAGCATATTCTTTCTAATGGATTTATTTTTAAAATCGGATGCACGGCTGGAAAATATGCCAACTTCCTCAAGAGCTGTCGCAGTGATAGCTATAAGACTATGATTTTTTGCAGCGGTGTATATTTGTCCAAGCTCAACGTGGGAAAGAAGCTCCTTTTCCACCTTTTTGCCGCTGAGCTGACAGGCTATTATGTATATTAGTGCGTTGTAAACTGCCGTTTTGTT
This sequence comes from Eubacteriales bacterium, assembly GCA_045636445.1. Lineage (GTDB taxonomy): Bacteria > Bacillota > Clostridia > Oscillospirales > CAG-272 > UBA1740. The sequence goes on from JAZTXO010000110.1 coordinate 4,056, forward strand.
TTCGGTTTGCATTACGAATGCTTCCTTTTAAAAATTCTTTTAAGTAGGCGGAAAAATCTTCTGGGTAAATTGATTACCCGCTTCACAAAGCGGATTGTATGCAAAACTCCTATTCTAATGTAGATAAAGTCGCACCACAAATGATAATATAGCTTGTACCAACCGTTATCCATTGTGATCGTCTTGCCATCGCGTATTACGCCGGTAAGAACACCTATTATATGCTTATCAGTAATTCCGCGTTCAAAGGTTACGCAGTTGTCACCGCAAATAACGTAGTCCTTTTCCCTGACCTTTATTATTCGGTGAAGGATATATTTACCGCTTGGAGTTTTATACAGAGGGCAATCGTATTTTTTTAGTCTCCCCTCGGGACGCTCTATGATCATAACGTCTCTATGCTGTCGAAGAAGCGGCATCATGCTTACACCAACGTTAGTGTGAATTATCTTGCCATGCTTTAAAAGCTCTTCCTCGTATGTAGAATAATTACTCATCTATAGCTCCGATACTGCGAAGAGCGTCAATGACCTTATCAACGTCGGCAGAGATAACCTGCTCTTCTGCGTCATAAGTCTCAAGCATCGCAGAAACGATTTTTTCCTTTGTTGTTTCTTCCTTAAGAAGATCAATAATAAATGCAGCAGTCTTGTTGCTACGTACCATTCCGTTAAAGCTGCCGCCTGCGGAAATCATCAGCTGCTCATCACCGGAAGTATGAGTTATAAACTCTTTTTTTAATTTCATAATTAATTTCCTTTCATTCCCTCGTAGGCAACGGTCGCCGCCTCGGGGTCCATATTACATTCAAGTTCAAAAACACCAACATTTCTTGAAAGCATATCAAGAAGCATAAGCGTTTTTTGAAGTCTTATCGGATTTTGGGTACGATAGGTTTGCTTTAGGAGCTTTGGGAAAATACTTCTGCTATCGGTTTTTCTTATAAGATTTTCTTTTCCCCGTTCAAGAGAAACTATAGCATATAAGGGAGCTGATGTATTATTACCTAAGCAGTGCTTTCCGCACCAAGGTGTTCCGTATACTACTGCGCCGTTAGCGTCAACCTTGATCAAAGGCTTATCGTCATTTACCATCTCTACTCTGTCACCAAAGACCTGACGCCAAAGGCGGGTGTGTGTGGATTTTCCCGTTCCACTCTTGGCAGTAAAGATATAGCCATTGCCATCCATTGCAAGAGAAGAGCCGTGGAACAAAATAACGTCATAATCTATAAGATTATCGGCAATCTTGCGATAAAGTGCAAGTGTTTCGAGATATGGGTCAGAGGGAACAAAAGGAGCAAGTCCCTCAAGCTCACGCTCACGATCGGATTTTTCACGTTCGGCATCTATATCAGCCTGCTCAACCTTAACGGAAAAACTTTCAGGCTCACAATCAACAAGATATTCCTTGCAAAATTTCTTTGTCGACTCGTAGAGACATTCAACAAATATAACCTGATCGGCAAGCTTCAATTTAAAACTCGTCATAAAGCTCCGCCCTCCTTCGTCAGCACATTAATATACATAATAATTATATCGGAATTTGGCATATTTGTCAATCATTTTTGCAAAAAGAGCTACGAATTTAGTGCAAATTTATTTTTTTAATTTTTTTTCATTTTTTTCTCAAAAACCTATTGACAAATTAAATGTTTTAGTGTATAATATCTATCGTTCGCGGGAGTGGCGGAATCGGCAGACGCGCACGTTTGAGGGGCGTGTATCTTTGATGTACGGGTTCAAGTCCCGTTTCCCGCACCAGGATAAAGACCAAATTGATTTTTGGTCTTTATTTTTTTTACAATCTTTACACTGGGGAAAACGGGACAGACCTCATCCACAGTCTTCGGTCTTCCTGCTAAAAACTCTTATTAAGAGTTTTCTTTACGCACGACATTTCCCGCACCAACAAAAGACAGAATCGTAAGGTTCTGTCTTTTTGTTTTATACAGTGCGGAAGCGGTGACGCAGAACCCGTCCGAGCGTCATAAGCTTTGTATGCTCTTTCATAATAAAAGCGAGGGGACGTTTGCCATCGGCAAACTCCGGCAGTCGCGTTTTGTTTCTTCTTTGCGACTGCTGTTCAACTTTCCCGTTTCCCGCACCAAAAATAAATGCAGAATGTATCACATTCTGCATTTATTTTTTATCCAAGTCGCAGACTTGGTATATCATCGCCGCAAGGCGTATATCATCAATAACGGCGAGCCGTTATTGTATATCATCACGCTTTAGCGTGTATTCCTCTGCGCCTTGATGATATACAAAACTGCGTTTTGATGAAATACCGCAACAAATTGCGGATGATATACAAGGATTGCGCCTTGATTTTAATTGCCTTTTGTGCTATAATATACCCCAAGAGGTGATATTATGTCCAAAAATTATTTACTTATATATTCCGAGCAGCTTGCGACCGAGACGGAACTGCTTTGCCGGAACATAAAAGCTCCGTCTAACACCCTGTTCCAACTTCGTAAAAGTTCAAGTAGTGTTTATGCGAATATTCGCGAAGCTAATTATGGACAAAGCAAAGCAGATATGCTTTCAAAATTTGAAATTGCTCTCAAGGAATGTAGTGAAACCGAAGGTTGGTTGCAGTTGCTATCAAATACCAACGGCATAAATGATGATACCTTCAAAATGCATAGAAATCTCTGTGGACGAATTAGAAGGATGCTGATTGCAAGCTGCAAGACCTTAAAGGAGAAAAAGGATGGGTGAAATTTACGCTCGTTTCGCAGGACTGAAAAAGCAAGCAACAAAAGCTCGATTCACGGACAAAGTAGGACTTGTAAAATTTGAATATAGTGGCAAAAGATATGAAATATATTTTACAAGAAAACGTGCAAATAAGTACTCTATCATTCGTTGTAAAAACAACACGATTGAATGGGAGCAGTTTCCTGTTTTGCCTCGTATAGCAGGAAGACGCTACGGAGAAAGCGAGGCGATTATTAGCCTTTCACCCCTAAGGGAGTGCGTTAGAATCTTCGTGATTATGGGGAAGCCAAACAGTATCATAGGCCTTGACGAGGGCCTTTTCCGTTCCATTCATAAGTATGATGAAAAATATATAAATGTAATGTCAGAAGCTCGTTTCAAGGATTTATCTTTGCCAAGCGATTTATAGGTGCATCTTTTGCTGTTCTTACCTACATATACGTACCTTTAGTCGTTCTTCCGCAACAAAAAGCAGACCAAATGAGCATCACTCTAAAGGACAGTTTTTAAACAATATACAAAAGCGAGCCGCAAAACGGCTCGCTGATTTTTACCTTCCGATATTTCGGCCTACGGTAGGCATATGTTAATCAATTTATAATAAGATCATAGACTTCCAGTATCACATCACATCCTACAGTATAAGAAAAATCAACAACTTTTCCCTTGATAGTAACAGTATCTCCTTCGTTAAGTTCCAATACTAAGGATTTTAATGAATCGTTCTTTACTCTTGCGGTAGCAGATGCATATTTTCCGGTTCTATGACCTGCGTAATCATAGATGTATTGATCTATAGAAAAATAATCATCAGCACCAATATAGCTAACCTCTCCAGTAATCGATAAATACTGATCTTTGTATTGAGTTTCAAATCTCGCACGATTTTGATCGTAAACTTGATACATGTCTTTTAGTGTCACGGTTTGGTAACTTATATTTGTCGGTATTTTATTTTCATCAGTTTTATTATCGCATCCAACAAAGTTTAAACACATAAGCAGGCAAAGCAAAAATACTCCAATTTTTTTCATGGCGAAATCCTTTCAAATAAAAAGTGCGGCAACTGGAGTCGCCGCACCGAAAAACGCCAACTCCAATTGTCGCCAAACAAAACCAACTTCATGGATAAACACCATATGCAAGTCAGCGGAGCAAGCGTTTTTGCCTGATTTCATCTGACTCGCAAAATAGGAAGTCGGATCGTAGCCATGTCGTTCTGTGAGCCAAGGAGTTGACACTTCATCTTGTCTTCCTAAGACCGCTTGGCCTCCGACTTCCAATTGTCGCCAAACAAAACCAACTTCATGGATAAACACCATATGCAAGTCAGCGGAGCAAGCGTTTTTGCCTGATTTCATCTGACTCGCAAAATAGG
>JAZTXO010000111.1:0-8064 GCA_045636445.1 Eubacteriales bacterium
CTGAGGAGGATTGATAACAGGAGTAAAGCTTTCGATACCAAGCGCACCGAGGTTGGTTACAGTGAACGAACCGCCCTTAAGAAGATCGGGATTAATAGTTCCTTCCTGAGCCGCAGAAATAACCTTCTTAGCAGAGCCGGAAAGCTCGTTAAGCGACATCTTGTTTGCAGCAAATACGGTAGGAACCATAAGTCCGCGAGGAGTGTCAACCGCTACGCCAAGATTAACGTTAGTGAAATATCTCATAACATCATCGAGGTAGTGAGCATTAAGATCCTTATGGTTGAGAAGAACTCTGGATACAGCAAAGAGCACCATATCGTTAAGAGTGATGTTTGCAAGTCCCATCTTCTCTGCTCCGTTCTTAAGAGATGCACGAAGAGCCATAAGCTTAGTTGCATCGAAGGAAGTATTAAGAGTAAGCTGAGCCATGGTGGAAAGAGATGCGTGCATAGACTTTGCAATAACCTTACGGATATTGGGAAGCTTAACATCTTCGTACTCTACGGCAGTAGTTGCAGCTGCAACTGAAGTTTCAGCAGGAGCTGCATTGAGATCGGAAAGAACAACCTTTCCGTTGATTCCGCTTCCTTCAACAGCTGCGGAATACCCATCCTTCGCTGCAGGAGATACGGTAAGACCCATATCAACCAATTTCTGAACGTCTCTTTCAATTATTCTTCCATTAGGACCTGTAGGAACAGCCTTAAGAAGATCTGCGTGAGTCTTTTCTGCAAGAAGTCTTGCTCTGGGAGAAATAGCAAACTCGCCACTGCAGGATGCAGTTGCAACAGCTTCTACGACGGGTGCAGCCTCAGCCTTGGGAGCTTCGGGAGCAGCCGCAACAGCCTCCGGAGCTGCTTCTGCCTCGGTTTTAGGTACGAATTCGGAAAAATCTTCACCATCGTTACCAATTACAAGTACGTTTTCAAGACAAGGAACGTCATCGCCCTCTTCTCTGAAAATTGCAAGTATTTTACCTGCTGCGGGAGCAGGCTCGTCAAAGGAAGACTTATCGGTCTCATAGGAGAAGAGAGTTTCGCCTACTTCAACAGTATCGCCAACCTTTTTGTTAAAAGCGGTAATGATGCAGCTTTCAACGCTTTGTCCCTGACGGGGCATAATTACCAATGTTGCCATTAAAATAGCTCCTTTAAAATTATTTCTTTTTTATAAGCTTAAGAAGAGTTGTGTCTCCAAAAGCTCCTTTCCAGTCATTTTCAAATCCTACAATAGAAGTGTCTGTCGTGGTGTGAGAAAGTAACATTTTCATAATGCCGGAGCCAATTGTTGCCGCATGGCATCCCTCAACCGCAACGTCAAGAACTTCTTTTGCAGTCTTGAAGCTGGCCGCAAGTATCTGAGTATCGGTACCCGAAACCTCAAAAATATCTGCAATATCCGAAACCGTACCTACACCGTCTGCACAAAGGTTTTCAGAACGGCTGATATAAGGCGCAACGTATGAAGCACCCGCATTCGAAGCAAGCATCGCTTGTGCAGCGGTAAGAACAGCAGTTACCGTAACTCCTATTCCTCTGTCCGAAAGATATTTTGTAACTCTGAGACCTATATCGGTAACAGGAATTTTTACAAATGTATTTATGCCAAGATAGTCAACAATGGCACGAGCTTCATCGATTATGTTATCAAAGTCACGCTCTGTAACCTGAACGTGAAGCTCCTTGTCCTCGCCTATAATCTCACGTATAGCCTTGAGCGTGGCAAGAGGGTCTCCCCCCTCCTTTGCAAGAATTGTAGGATTTGTTGTTACACCCTCTATTGGGTAGTATGTATTAAAATATCGGATATCGTCAAGATTTGCTGTATCAAGTAAAATTCTCATTTTTAACTAAAAGTCTTTATCTGCTTAAATTATCTGCCGGTTTTCCAGTTAAGTTCGTAGTGAACGTCGTAAGCCTTCTCCTCAGCGGTGTACTTACGCTTGGTGTCAACTACCTCACCGTTGTTATACTTTCTGTCATTGATTGCTTCGGGAGTACCCATAACGGTAACGTTGAGCTGTCTTCTACGTGCTCTTACATGGTCCCAGTCAATGAAGTAAACGTGAGCAAACTCACCGCCATCAAGAACACCGTCCTTAATAGTGATGGGTCCGCTTCTGCCGAAGAAGCAAGAACGAAGGTGTCCGTCAGTATTCATAGAGGTGTAGTCACCGGGCTCGTTTACGTATCTACCAAACTGAGAGTGGATAGGACCGGGATGACGATATTGATGCTCCTCTGCAAAGTCAGGGATCATCTTTCTCATTATGTCAAGAAGGTCGTGCTGAAGATACTCAAGATCGAAGGAATCGATATCATGAGAGCACTCCTGAACCATTACGGAGCAGGTGGTGTGGTGGGAAGCGATACATACAGTACCGTTCTTAATTCCGGACTCCTCAACGATGTGAAGAATGTCGCTGGTTACGTCGTGGAAGGTGGGTATCCATCCTCTAGACTGAAGCTCGATTTCTTTTTGAAAAACCTTAAATTCCATTTTTTTGTTCTCCTTTTATATAAAAAATATTTTTATTACTTATTGTTAAGTCGTTTTCCGACTGCTCCGCCCGGATGAATAAGGGCAAAGTCCATTTTCTGATATCCTGTGTATTCGATAAGAGCTGCCTGAAGAGCATCGAATATTGCAGAGGTAACCGCAAAGCTTGTTGTTCCCTGGCAATTATACTTATCGCACTCTTTGGTAACCTTCATAGCAAGAACAATATCCGCATCGGTTGCAAGAGGCGAAGAAAGATTTTCGGTTACACCGATAATCGTTACACCCTTAGTCTTGCATACGTCGATTATAGTCATAAGCTCGTCGGTCTTACCGCCTCTTGAAGCTAAAACCATAACGTCGCCCTTCTTCATGCATCCAAGACCACCGTGAACAGCCTCGGCAGGAGAAAGGAATCTCGCAGGACGCTCTGCGCAGCACATAAGGTGAGCAAAGTGACGACAAGCAATACCCGAATGACCGCAACCTGCAGCAGCAATTCTTTCAGCTTTCGCTAAAGCTTCCACAGCACGACGCATCTCTTCCCTATCAAGAACCTTTGCGGTTTCAGCAAGAGATTCAGCCTCGATGCGGAAGGTGTCAAAAGCGTAATTTAAACTATTCTCCATTACTTACCGTTCACCTCGTCCCAGGTCTTACGAAGTGTATAGAGCATCTCCTCTGCAGCAGCCTCGGGATCGGCCGCTTTCATAACACCACTGGTGCAACCGGTAGCTTGAGCGCCTGCTCTGATAACGTTTGCAACGTCATCGGGACCGGAAATACCCGCGCCCTGAAGAACCATAATATCAGGGTTAATAGCACGAACCGCAGCAATTGTATCTCTTACATAACCCATATCACTTGCTACACCGGTACCGATAAGCTCGGTAGGCTCAGCAACAATAAGGTTAGGAGCAAGAAGCGCAACCTGCTTAATTTCTTCAACGGAGTCAGCGCAAACGATGGTAGCAAGACCAACTTCGTCAGCTCTTGCAATAGTTGCCTTGATCTCATCAAGAGTCAACTTCTTTTCAGCATGGTTAAGCATAACACCAACAGCTCCTGCCTCCTTAACAGCCTCGGGAAGAACCGATCCGAGTCCACGGCCGGGAACAAGCGCATCCATGTGCTGAGCATAAATATGAACTCTTTCGGTGTTCTCAGCAAGAAGTCTGATGTCAGTGTACTGAGGTGTAAGAATAACGTCAAGATCATACTTTATTGCGATTTTATCAACCGCTTTAGCAAGCTTAAGCATTCTCTCGCCCCACATAAAACACTTGGGACCAATTTCGAAATAAGGTGCTTTAATTTGGTAATTCTTTAACATCTTTTTTCGCCTTTCTATGTAAAAATATTTTTAAAAAACTTTTTCTGCCTTGAATTATTACTTCAATTCAAGAGTTTATCCAAGCTGCAATAGGCTTCATAAGCCTTAGTGTAATCTGCTCCGGTAGGCTCATACGTGCGTTTAACCTTAACAACGGAGTCAACAGCCTCCTTAAGAGAAGCAAAATCACCAATACCTACGGCAGCTGCAAGAGCCGAGCCAAGACAAGCGGTTTCACTTTCGGAAAGAGTCTTAAGAACCTTGCCGGTTACATCGGATTTAATAGTAGACCAAAGCGGACTGGACGCACCGCCACCGGTAATACGAATCTCTTTAATTGCATCCTCGCCTACATACTCAAGGTTCTGCTTCAAAGTAAATGCAATTGCTTCCATTATAGCTCTAGCAAAATGAGCACGGGTATGAGAAAGATTAAGTCCTGAGAATGATGCTCTGGCATCCGGATTATATTTGGGCATTGTTGATCCCGTAAAATACGGAAGCATTGTAAGTCCATCAGAGCCGGGAGCAATCTTTTCAGCAAGTTCATCCAGCTCGCGGAAGGAGAAGTTTTCTGCAAAATTATTTTTAAACCACTTGAGAGCCATTCCTGCGGTCGATGACCAAAGAATCAAACAGTATTTTCCGTCAACTGCATGAAGATGACAAGGAATAATACTATCGGGATTGTAAGGTGGCATTTTATCAGTCATAACGCATATTGCCATTATAGTTCCGGTCATCTCGCTGATTCTCGTCTCGTCCGAAACGCCTGCACCAAGAGTACCTGCAATCTGGTCAAGCATACCGCTGACAACCTTTATACCCTTATATTCACCGACAACGGATGCGGTTTTTCTAACATCGGGAAGAAGGGTTTTATCAATTCCGATGAAGTCGAGCATATCCTGCCACCATTTGCCATTAACAACATCATAATAAATTGTAGAAGACTGAATGGTAGGCTCGGTAACAAAATTACCCGAAAGGCTATATAGGATATAGTCCTCAAGCATAAAGATTTTTTTCACCTTTGAAAAGACTTCAGGCTCATGATTTTTAAGCCACAAAACCTTTGATGCGGGCCATCCTGCCGTAATTTCAGGCTGACCGGTTACATTATATACAAGCTCGTTGCCAAACTTTGCTTTTATCGCATCTGCTTCATCGGTAGCTCTGTTATCAAGCCAAACAATTGCAGGATAAACAGGCTTTCCGCTATCATCTGTAAAAATTAAAGTCTCACCCTGAGTATCAATTGAAAGAGCGTCAATACCGCCGCATTCCAAAGCAAGCTCGTCAACGACGTTTTTACACATCTCAACATATTTCAGAGCATCAAATTCAATATATCCGGTTACCGGATCTGTGTCAAGAGTGTAGTCAACGTTGCGAAGAGCTAGACGATTGCCATTTTTATCAAAAACCGCAGCTTTCATTGAGGTAGTTCCAATATCAATTCCAAGATACTTCTTATTCGATGACATATTTCTCCTTTTTCGAAAGGTCAAAATGAAATTTCGAAGTTTCGTTTTGCTTTCGTTTGACATTTGATTTTGTTATTTATATCATATCACATTTTGGTGAAATTGTCAAGATATTATAATAAATATGTAATAAATAAAATTATAACCTATTGCCTTTTTTGTTGTTTTGTGTTATAATGAATAAAAAAGCGAGGTGAATCCTATGCAGCTTAGTACCGAAGACAGACGAGCACGAATTGCCGCTGAAATTCACGAACACGGCAAGGTTAAAGTTTCAGAGCTTAGCGAAGAATATAACACATCAGAGGTTACTATACGAAAGGACCTTGAAGCTCTTGAAGCACAAGGTCAGCTTAAAAGAGTACACGGCGGCGCTGTAGGCCTTAATAAGCTATATATTGATATGGACCTCAGCGAAAGATACATGACCAATTCAGGAGCAAAGAAAACCCTCGCAGAACTTGCTTCCGAGTTCGTTGAAGATAACGATACTATTTTTATGAATGCAGGCACTACCCTTACATACGTCTTAAGAGCAATCAGAAACAAAAAGAATATTAATCTTGTTACAAACTCGGTACAAAATGCAACCGAAGCTGCTCTTTACCCTTCCTTCAACGTTATTCTTTTGGGAGGCGAGCTTGATTCAAAGTATCAGTTTACGCACGGAACAGATGCCGAGCGTCAGCTTGAAAATTATCATGCCGCAAAATGCATTTTGTCGGTTGACGGTATAAGCGCCGATGCGGGATTAACTCTGTATTATTCAAACGAAGCTCCCCTAGCACGTAAAATGATTGAATCTTCGTCAAAAACAATCGTTGTCGCTGACAGCACAAAAATAGGAAAAGGCGTTTTTGCCAGAATAACCGATGCTGCAAAAACCGATTTTTTAGTTACCAATCCATCCGAAAACAAAAAAGAACTGGTTGCCTTGCAAAAGCTTGGAGTTAAAATATATACAACTGAAGACTAAGCATTTTTTTGTACAAATTGTGTTTTATTTTGTACGCAACACTATTTTAAATGTATTATAATTAAGTTACAGTTTTATTCTTTTTTAATTTCGAAAGGTTTTTGTTATGAAAACTGCAATAATTAATACAACAATAATTATGCCAGACCATATGATACCAAACGGTACTATCGTTGTTGAAAATGGAAAAATTCTTGATTTCGGTAAAAAAATAGACACTTCCGGCATGGATATTGTTGATGCAGAAGGTTCATATACAGGTCCGGGTCTCATCGACATACATACTCACGCAGCAAATCTTACCCGTTTTTATAACGAGCCCTACGGCCCCGCCGAATACCTTTTACAACACGGTGTAACAGACGTTCTTCCGGCTACGAGCTACAGCAGAAACGCAGATCTTCTCGTTGAGGACATTAAAATAATTAAAGAAGCAATGTTTTCCGGTAAAGCACCAAATATTATTGGAATTTACATGGAAGGTCCTTATCTTAACGTAAACTTCGGTGCAGGCAGAGTCAACCATCCTTGGGCGGACGTTGTTTCAACCGAAAAGTTCAAGAAAGTTGTTGACGAAGCAATCGACGTAACAATGATGTGGTGCATAGCTCCCGAACGTGAAAACATAGATGAATTTGTTGACTATGTTAAGGAAAAGAACCCTAACGCTCTTTTCTCCTGCGCTCACAGCGAAGCAGAGCCTTGGATGATAGAAAGACTCATCCCCAAAGGACTTGTAAACGTTACTCACCATACAAACGCTACCGGAACATTACAGAAATATCCCGAATGTCGCACCGCTTGTGTTGATGAAACAGCACTCTACAACGACAAACTTTATACCGAGCTTATCTGCGATAAGGTTGGCATTCATGTTGAGCCGTATATCCTTCGTTTAACAAAAAAAATCAAGGGTGACGACAAGATAATTCTTATCTCCGACTCAACCGACTCCAAAGGTCCAATTCCCGAAAAAGGGGATTATTCTGAGGCAGACGATATAAATTTCGATTTCGAGGGTGAAATCTCAGGTACAAAGTTCACACTTTCCGACGCCTGCCGCAATATGATGATTCATACAGGTGCATCCCTTTGCCAAGTATTCAAGTATGCATCGACAAACCCCGCCACAATGCTTGGTCTTACCGATAGAGGTGTTATCAGAAAAGGTAACAAGGCAAACCTTGTAACCGTCGATCATCTCTTTAACGTTAAATCCGTTTATTTAAACGGCGAAAAAGTTAGATAATCCAAATAAAATATACATAAGGAGAGAAAAGAAATGAATTTCATTACTGATCCCGCAACCAAGTTTGACTTCCAGCCTCACGAATTCGTTCCTTTCAAGGACAAGAAGGTTTGCGAATACGTTCGTAGCCTTAGCGGCAAGGATCTCGAAAAGAGAGAAGCTTGGTGGCACCCCGAATTCGAAGTAAAGGTTATGATGAACCCCCATCCCGTTCTCATCTCTACCCTCTTCACCCGTCTTAAGGCGGCATCTGAGGCAGGCAAGTCCTTTACTATGATTCTCGGCAACCCTGAGCCTGACACCTACATTCCTCTTGCTCAGCTTATCAACTACTTCAAGGAAGTCGGATCGTAGCCATGTCGTTCTGTGAGCCAAGGAGTTGACACTTCATGTTGTCTTCCTAAGACCGCTTGGCCTCCGACTTCATCTGAGGCAGGCAAGTCCTTTACTATGATTCTCGGCAACCCTGAGCCTGACACCTACATTCCTCTTGCTCAGCTTATCAACTACTTCAAGG
>JAZTXO010000112.1:0-3937 GCA_045636445.1 Eubacteriales bacterium
TGGCTACGATCCGACTTCACTTGCGCTCTTTGATACTGTCGGCAGACATTCCACCTTTGTTTACAGACTCATTTTCTCTAATCTCTGGCTCTTTGGTCCGGTGCTTAATATGATTACCAAAAAGTCGGGCGGTGAGCTTAATGCTCTTGTCCGCACCTCAACCGCCTTTACTCAAATGGAAGGCTCAAAAGGAATGAACGTTATTCCTCCCTATGCGAGAATGGTTTCCAATCACCGTATTAAAGAGGGTGAAACGCCCGAAACGGTTGCAGAGCGTATCAGGAAGATAATAGACGACCCCGATATTAACGTAAGAATAATTGACGGAGCGATGGAGCCTTCGGTTATTTCGGATACCGAATGTGAAGCCTGGGAAAGAGTCAAGTGCGTCGTTGGAGACACCTGGCAGGATGCTATCGTATCTCCTTATTTGATGCTTGCTTGTTCGGATTCCCGTCATTGGGGAAGAATTTCCGACAAGGTTTATCGCTTCTCTGCAATGGCTCTTTCTAAAGAAGAGAGGGGCACAATTCACGGAAATAACGAAAGAATTCCTTTTGCAACTATTGTAAAAACCGTTGAATTCTATATTCGTCTTATGAAAAAATCTTAAAATATTTAAGGCTGCCTCTAATGCTTTTTTGCACTTGATGCAGCCTTTTTTATGTGAAAATATTTATGTGTTAAGTAAATAAATCGCAATGTTTAAGTATCCTGCAAAGATAACCCAAAGAGCGTAAGGAATCTGCAAATATGCAGCCAGAGGCTCGATTTTTATGTATTCTAAAATCGTCTTTACAATGAAGTATAATAGCAAAAGCAGCCATAAAAAGCTGAGCAGAAATGCGTTTGCGTTAAAGAAGATTATGCTCCAACCGAAGTTTATAACAAGACTTATGCCATAGGTTGTAAGAGCCTGCCTTACCGCCATGGTATCGGTGAATTTTCTTTTGTAAATCAATGCGGAGCTTATTCCCATAAGCGTATATAAGACCATCCATACGATAGGAAAAACCAAAGCGGGCGGGGCAAGATTCGGTACTATCAGATTTTCGTATATATCCATATTGCCCTTTGTCAAAAGGGCGGACAAAAGACCTGTGCCAATAGGAATTGCGATGGCAATTATAAACAGCTTAAGGTTTGGCTTAATTTTCTCCCACATTTTAGTTTTCCTCCGAATATACGTTATGGTAAAGACTATGATAAAGAAATAAATTTTATACCATTTGAGATTGATTTTTTACCGATTTTCAAAAAACTATTGAAAAAAGCTTCGTTTTTTGATAAGCTAATTGTGTAATCTATAAGGAGGCCTTATGAAAAACATTATTGAAATCAACGGTTTAACAAAATGCTTTGGCGAGCTTTGCGCAGTTGACGGTCTTAGCTTTGTTGTCAAAGAGGGGGAGCTTTTTGCCTTCCTTGGAGTTAACGGCGCAGGAAAGTCTACAACTATAAATATAATGTGCGGTCAGCTCTCCAAAAATTCCGGAGAAATTATAATCGACGGAGTGAATATAGATAAAAATATCGACGAGGCTAAGAGCAAACTGGGCGTTGTGTTTCAAAACTCGGTGCTTGACTCCTCTCTTTCCGTGTATGATAACCTTGAATGCAGAGCTGCTCTTTACGGTATTGTAGGCGTAGCTTTCAAAAAGAGACTAGCCGAGCTTTCTTCAATGCTTAATTTTGAAAATCTCTTAAAAAGAACCGTGGGGAAGCTTTCGGGTGGTCAGCGTAGGAGAATAGATATTGCCCGCGCGCTTCTTCATAATCCTAAAATACTTATTCTTGATGAGCCTACAACGGGACTTGATCCAAAAACACGAAAAAATATATGGCAGGTAATCTCCGAGCTTCGGAAAACCGAGAATATGACCGTTTTGCTTACAACGCATTACATGGAAGAAGCGGCAGATGCCGATTACGTTGTAATTATTGATAACGGTAAAATTGCCGCAAAGGGAACTCCTATTGAGCTTAAAAACCGATATAGCGGTGATTTTGTTACTCTTTACGGAATAAGCGAAGAACAGATTTTGGGTATTTCTCAAAATTACGAAAGGATAGCCGGAGCATATCGTATTTCTGTACCGAATACGGCATTGGCAACCGAGCTTATAATTAAAAATCCCGAATTGTTCTCGGATTATGAAATTACAAAAGGGAAAATGGATGACGTTTTCCTGACCGTTACCGGAAAAACTCTTAAGGAGGAAGCTTAAATGACAACATCTCTTATACTTATTAAAAGAAATGTTAAGCTCTTCTTTAAAGACAAAGGACTGTTCTTTACCTCTCTTATCACTCCCGGAATATTGCTTGTTCTGTATGCTACTTTTTTAAGTAACGTATATAGAGATAGCTTCACCGCCGCCTTTTCCGGCATAACCGTGATTCCAGATGAGGTTATCGAGGGGCTTGTAGGCGCGCAGCTTGTGTCCTCTCTCCTTGCGGTTTCCTGCATTACCGTTGCCTTTTGCTCAAACTTCCTTATGGTGCAGGATAAGGTAAACGGAAGCTTGAAGGATTTAAGAATTTCACCAATATCCTCTCGCAAACTGTCCCTTTGCTACTATATCGCAAACCTTATAAGCACACTTGCCATTTCCGCCGTTGCGGTAGTCCTTTGCTTTGTTTATCTTTCATTCGTTGGCTGGTATATGACATTTTTGGATGCCGTTTTGCTTATACTTGATGTTTTGCTTTTGGTTATTTTCGGAACGGCGCTCTCTTCGGTTATTAACTACTTCCTTTCTTCCCAGGGACAGATTTCTGCAGTTGGAACGATTGTCAGCTCCTGCTATGGCTTTATTTGCGGAGCGTATATGCCTATATCTTCCTTTAGTCCCGGACTTCAAAAGCTGCTTTCATTCTTGCCCGGCACTTACGGCACATCTCTTTTGCGAAATCACACGATGCGTGCAGCGATTGAGGAAATAAGCAACCTTGGAGCACCGGCCGAAGCGACAACCGCTATGCGTGACCTTCTTGATTGTAATATCTATTTCTTTGATAACAGTGTAGAAGAGCCGGTAATGTATATTATCCTCTGCGTAGCTATTTTCGTGCTCATGGGATTGTATCTTCTTATGAATTTGAAGAGAAGAAGGACAATCGGATAGAATATATCTTGTAAAAAACAACCGCACCTAAAAGTGCGGTTGTCATCATTTTTTAGGTAAATGTCGTGCGTAAAGAAAACTCTTAATAAGAGTTTTTAGCAGCAAGACCGAAGACTGTGGATGAGGTCTGTCCCGTTTTCCCCGGGATAAAGATTGTAAAAAAATAAAGACCAAAAATCAATTTGGTCTTTATCCTGGTGCGGGAAACGGGAAAGTTGAACAGCAGTCGCAAAGAAGAACCAAAACGCGACTGCCGGAGTTTGCCAAGGCAAACGTCCCCTCGCTTTTATTATGAAAGAGCATACAAAGCTTGTGACGCTCGGACGGGTTCTGCGTCACCGCTTCCGCACTGTATAAAACAAAAAAGCAGACCGTTAGAGCGTCACTCTAAAGGACAGTTTTCAAAAAATACGGTATATCTCGAAAGAGGTATGCCGTATTTTGCATTTGTGGACACAAATGCAGTGCTTGTCAAGACAAATTGACAAACATAGGTGAACATAAAAAGGCCCCCTTGTGCAAAGGGAGCTGACGCCGAAGGCGGCTGAGGGATTGTTTTGCGGTGGGATTTTGCTTTTTACAATCCCTCCGTCTTGCTCCGCAAGCCACCTCCCTTTACACAAGGGAGGGCTTTTTTATCTCCCGGAAGGTAATTATTTAAAATTTATCAAACATATTTACAAATCGCAAAAATTTTGATATAATAGTCATGCCAAACAAAACCAAATAACTTTCAAGGATAAACGCCCTATTTTTGTAGGGGGTCTTATACCTATACCTATTTTGCGAGTCAGATGAAATCAGGCAAA
>JAZTXO010000113.1:0-14688 GCA_045636445.1 Eubacteriales bacterium
AATTGCCACACCTACGGCCCTGATGAGACTATTCAGAGTAACTTCTATTGGGGAAATATTTTCTCTACCGAAATTTCAGGCAGACGCGTTCCCAGCGTAGAGCAGTTTGAGGATAGCCTTGCAAAGCTTTCCAATCACCTCAGAAATATGAAGGACGAAAGCGGAACTCCCCTCGGCTATACCGCAGATACCATTATCCTTCCCGGCAACAGACCTATTGCCGAATCCATCGTAAAGAAGGTTTGCGGCTGCTATTACGACAAGGGGGCAGACGGTGAGCTTAACCTTAACTACGGCAAGTGGAACATCGTTATTCTTCCCACTTGGCAGACCACAGATGACCGAGTTATGATCATGTCTTCCGAGGCAAATAAAAATCTTTGCGGTAATATGTTCTTCAACCGTATTCCCCTCAGCATAAACAACTGGGTGGACTATCACACAGGTAATTATATCTGGAACGGCAGATGCCGATTCGGTGTTGGCTTCGGTAGCTACAAACACATTATGCTTGCGATAGATGCCGACAGCTTCGACGGCGACGCAAATATGCTCTAATAAGAAAAGCGAGGTCCAAAAATGACACTCAGGGAATTAAAAAACGAAGTTCATTCACTAAGCTTTATTTCCCCGGGAGAACAAGGGGGATTGTTTTTCAGCTCGGTAAAACGCGCGCTTTCGATTATATTTTGTCAACTTAAGATTACAAATTGTCAAGAGTTTTCGGTAGAGCCCTTGCCCATTGTGTCGCACTATGAAAATCTTATCCATAACGGAAAAGAAATCAAAACCCTCCCCCTTGCGGGGAGGGCGTACTCCTTGCGATTGTCCGGAAAAGGCCGTGTAGTAATAGTTGACGGTATGATTACTCAAAGTAAAAATTTCGATTCGGAGGACATAACTATCCGTGGATTTATCGAAAACGGCGGTCAAATAAGGTTTGAGGGCGATTTTTCCTATCGTATAGTAGACTTTGCAACCTTTAGCGACGTAAGATCTGACAAAATCGAAGATATTTTTTCAGCCGAGAACGACTGCGTTGTTGA
Organism: Eubacteriales bacterium; assembly: GCA_045636445.1. Taxonomy (GTDB): domain Bacteria; phylum Bacillota; class Clostridia; order Oscillospirales; family CAG-272; genus UBA1740. The sequence continues at coordinate 1,047 of JAZTXO010000113.1, forward strand.
TATGAACTACAAAAAGGATTTTTTCTCCTTTGTTTCGGCAAATGATGAAAATAATCTCCCTATCAAGGGTTGTTACACCTGCGGAACGAAGCTTCATCTTCCGAAAGGATTCAAGGGAAAGGTGTTGGTCACCTACCGAAGATGTCCAAAAGAGCTTTTTGAGGATGACGAATCTATAATCGATATCCCCGAGCAGTACAAATCGCTTCTTGCTCTTTTGGTTGCTGCTTTTACCCTTACCGATGACAACCCCGAGCTTTCAGAAAAATACATGAGTATTTATGACAAGGCGGTTGGCGATATGAAAGAAGCAAAAGGAACTCTCGACTCTGTATGGGTGAGAACTAACGGGTGGGCTTAATGGCAGAGCGTAAAAATATTATTAAATCCGCATCGGAATATACAAGAAGCTACGAAAATCTCCGAGGCGTTGATTTTTCCGACCACTCTCCCGATGCCCAGAAAAGATATGCATATCTTGAAAATATGTATGTGGATTACGAGGGCGGCGGCTGTGTTGAAAGCATTCCCGGATTTCGAAAGATTGCAAATCTTAAAGAAAAAATCAACAGAATCTTTTCCCAAAGGTACGGTGGCAAGGAATATCTTATAATTCACGCAGGTACGAAGCTTTACCGCCTTGACGTAGACCAAAGAGACTCGAATGCCGAGCCTGTATGTATTGCCGAGGGACTAAATAACATAAGAAGCTGCGGAGGTACGATTGGGGGCAGACTTTGTATCCTTGACGGAGAAAAATTTATCTCTGTAAAGGATGACGGCACAGTAGAAATACACGATAATAACGAACTTGATTCCTACGTTCCCACAACCCACTTCAACGGTGAAGAAGTTGAGGCAAGAAATCTTATGACAACCAAGTTTTGTCAGCATTACACCATAAAATCTGCACCGGATATGTCATACTCGACACCGACGCTCAGCTTTTCAATACTTGATTATGAGAAAAAGCTTTGCGCGGTAAGCGGTATAGGAATCAACCTTTACGGCAATCTTCATATTCCCTCCTATGCAACCATCGGTGACAATAAATACAAGGTGGTTGAAATTCAGGACGGAGCTTTCGAGGATATGATAGGCATCAGCGCCCTTTACACAAGCTACAATCTGCAAAGAATAGGTCACCGAGCCTTTGCCGGCTGCAAGTCGCTGAAAACCGCAATTTTATCCGATTCGGTGGAATATATGGGCACGTGCTGCTTTGACAACTGCACATCTCTCGATTTTCTTTACATCGGTAAGGGCCTGAAAAAATTCGGAAACAACCCCTTTGCTCACTGTACAGCCTTGAAAGAGATACAGTATGGGGCGTCTATGGACGACTTTGAGCTTATAGAAAACAAGCCGAACCCCGAAAGTATTGCGGTGACGGTAAATGCAAAGTACGGGTATGCAAAATTTAACGTTCCGGTATTTGGCGGAGTAAGTCAGGTTCGTTCGGTTACGTCGAACGGTACGGCAATAGATTACACCTATAACAGCCAAACGCAGTGCGTAGTTATTGAATGTACCGACCGTGATTCTATGATTGGAAAGACTCTTGAAATCAAGGGAATTTTCTGGGAAAACTCCGGGTCTGGATTTCTTTCCACCGAGCTTGGAAAAAGCATTGAGCCACGAGATGCAATCCTTGGCTGCAAAACAGCCTGCGTCTTTGACGGAAAGCTTTTCCTGACAGGAAATCCGCTTCTTCCGGGTGTGATTTTTTATTCCTCAAAAAGCGAAAGCGGAGCATCATTTCCCCCTTATTTCGGTGTGGAAAATTACCTTTTCGACGGAATGGGCGGCCACCCGGTAACCTCGCTTTTGTCTCTTGGCGACAGACTTCTGGTGTTTAAAGGCGGAGATGACGGAAGCGGAAGCATATTTTATCATTCAAAAGAGGTGGAAAACGGGAAAACAACGTATCCCGTAAGATTTGTGAAAAACGGTATCAGCGCAACCTCCGATTCCTGCTCCTTTAACGGAGAGGCGGTATTTGTTGATTCATCGGGCATTTGCGCCTCTGTGGACAACGAAGCAGACGCTTCCTTTATCAGCCGACGCTCCGAAAAAATCTCCCGACTTCTCGCCTCTCAAAAAAGCGAAAATATACGTCTTGCCGAATGGAAGGGCTATCTTGTGGTTGCCTGCGGCTCGAAATTTTTCCTTGCAGATTCAAGAGCGAAATACAGAAGCGGTGACGACTATCTTTCGGAATGGTATTACCTAAACGGCATTGGAGCTTACGAAAACGACCAAAGAGTTTACAGATATGCAGAAAAAGAAAAGGCAGGATACGCAATAAAGAAGAACCAAAAGGAAAAGGTTGTCGCAACGGTTTACAGCGTTTTGAACGGCTCTTCGGTTTTCGACTACTACACCGTAGAGGACGGAGTAAAATATGCCGTAAATCCCACAGATGAATACGAGGGCGGCAGCTTTTATCCGGCTACCGAAATATTTGCTCTGGGCGACCTATTGTTTTTCGGAACAGACTGCGGTCATATTTGCATTTTCAACACCGACAAGCGAGGCACACCACCTCCGTTCATATCCGAAAATCCCGACTTTAATTCGGAAGAATACGAGAGCAAAATGGGAAATAGCATTCATCCCTATTACTACTCCTTTGACAGACACAGAGTAAAGTATCTCCTTGCTACCATTCCCGACGACTGCGGAATTTCCTATCTTGAAAAGAACACGGTCAGGGCATCCCTTGCCTTGAAATTCAAATGTATGTCAGGGGGAGAAATGGCAGTTAAGGTAAAAACAGACCGAAGCAGTATAAAGGAGCTTTGCAGGATAAATACCGGAGCATTAGACTTTTATTACTTTAGCTTTTCGAATCTTTCCATAAGTCCTTTCGGGTATTCCACTTTAGCAATCAACGAATACGAAAGAGGCTGGATAGACAAGCAGTATATTTTCTCCGCCGAGGGATTTTGCAATCCCATAGGAATTCACTCCCTATCATATCGCTATAAAATCAAGGGAAAAATCAAAAACAAGTAAATAATTATTTACAGAAAGGAACAAAAAATGACTAGTGGTAAAATTACAAGCGAACGAATAAAGCCTCTTCAAGTTGCATTTTTGCCCACCAGGCCTACCTCGGATTACATCTACGGCGGCGAGGGATACTCCCCCGAAGAGCTTAAGGCGGCATTTGATGCGTTGCCTCTTTATATCATTGAGGTTTTCAACGCCTTAATCGACGATATAAAAAGCGAGGGCGAGAACTCACTTGCAGCCGCTATTCCCACCGGCATTTCCGAAGGACATACGCTTTACGACCTTTTCACGGATATTAAGGACGGCAACCTTGCCTCTTACGTCAAAATCGGCGGTGAAAGTCTGTCTACCGTGATTGCAAGACTTTCGGAAAGGTGCGGATTATGAGTAGAATAAAATACGAGCTTTTCGGCGCAGAAGCGGCAATTTGCTCCTTCAATCTCACCGACAGCGACAGTCTTTTTCTGACATTCCCCAGGGGAACAGAGGGATTTGTCCGTGTAGGAGCGAGAATTTACAAGCTCACAAATTCGGTAGCGCATATAGACCTCGCCCAGCTTGATGACGGTGAACACAGACCTATACTTTTCGTCTCGTCGGGTGAAATAAGACTTTGCGGCTTTGAAAAGAATTGCAGAAGCGTAAGCCTACTCTTTCCAACTGCGCAAGAGCTTTCAAAGCTCCAATATCTTTTGAAAAATCTTGAAAAAAGGGTCGAAAAGCTTGAAAACAGAGCTGACGGAATGCAAAACAGAATTTACAACTCAAAAATCTTTTAGAAAGGAAATTTTATGAAAAAAGGCTTTAAATTTATACTTATTATCCTTACTTTGACTCTGACGTTTTCGGTTGGAATTATGGCATACGCAGATGATGCCCTTCCGGAAGAATCCGCGGAAATCGCGCAAGAAGAGGAAGTTAGAGTCTCCGAAGAGGATAGCTCAAAAAACTTCTTTACTTTAGTTTACGATACCCTATCTGACCATATATCCGAGCTGCTTTCGGCTCTGACCTTGATTTCATCAATCGTTGTCGGCTACTTCTACAAGCGTGGACTTATGCCGTCGGTAAAGGGTGTTCTTTCGGGAATTAACGGAGCTGTCGGCAGACTTAAGGAGTCAAGCGACAAGGAAATCGAATGCCGTAAGAGCGATGCTAAAAAGGTAGAGGACACCCTATCGTCCTTTGGCAAATCCCTAGAGGAGCAAGGAAGGCTTATTTCGGGTATTGAAGAAAGACTTATTACCGAAGAAGAATATTACAAGCAGAAGGAAAAATTAAATCTTATTCTTACCTCTCAGGTAGATATGCTTTATAACATCTTCATTTCATCCTCTCTTCCCCAGTACCAAAAGGACGCAATGAGCGAAAAAATTCTTGCAATGAGAAAAGAGCTTACGAACTATGAATAACAAGAAAAGCAGAGTTTTTGCAAAGTATATTTTACATTTTCTCGGAATTTTGCTTTGTATAGCTCCTCCGCTTATTTGCACAGCATCATACTTTCCTATATGGAAGGAGAGCACTCAGGTGCTCTCCGGGGGAGTGCTTTTGCTTCTGCTTATATCGGCAATTCCTTTATATAAGCTTATAAAGGACAAAATCTCATCCCCCGCATCCTATATTATCTGGCTTATTCTGTTCGTTATTTTCTTCACGCTTTCAAGCATTGCGGAACAGATGACCGTCATTTCATTTTTCGGCTTTGTGGGCAATCTTCTCGGAGCTATATGCTTTAAAATTGCAAAGAGAGGGGTAAAAGATGAACACCGATAGCTTCGATAACGAGCTTTTATCCCTTTCCGCCGGTATGAAAAACGGATATACATTTTTCGTTAACAATGCAGGCAAGGCAATAGCTCTTATTACTCTTGCGGTATGTACGCTTATTATTTTCGCAGATATTGCTCTTGCGGATTTCACAAGCGCCGCTTTCACTACAACGCTTATCGCCATGCTCTGTTCCTCCTACATTATTTATTTTTCTCTGGAGGATTCGGGCGAAAAGGTTGGCGAGGGTTGCAGCGAATATAAAGAGGCTCTCGATAAATATAAAAAGGCAAAAAGCGGAGTCGGCATCGGCAACATTCGTTCCCTTCGGGAATTTTGCAAAAAATATGCTCTTGAAGAGCTTGAATTCCGCAGGTCAACCTTTATTGCAGAGGCCGGATACACCGAAGAGGAATACGATAACTTCAAAAGGGGTGGAAAATGCACCTTGCGTGAAATATGGATTTTTTCAAAGGCAAGAAGAATGAAAGCGGTAAAGCTGACTCCCGCTTTGCTTCTTTCGGGAGCTTCCCTCTCCACCTCCTCGGAGCTTGAAGACCCGGAAAAAAGATGGCTTCTCCGTTCTCTTTTAAGCCTTCTGCCGTCAACGCTTTGTATGATTTTTACCGTCTCGGTAATGCTTACCTTAAAAGGAGATCTTACTCCATCGGTAATTGTCGACGGTCTGATAAAGCTTTCGGCTCTTCCGGTTATAGGCTTTAGGGGTTACAGCGCGGGATATTCATTCGTTAAGGAGAAAAAATCCGCCTGGCTTGAAACAAAGGCAAGACTTCTTTCTGCTTTTGCAGAAGCCGAAAAAGCTATGTAAAAGGCAAATTTCAAAAGAAAAACGAGGCTGAAATTCCTCCAAAAACAGTCTCGGGGGCAGAGTCAATATTGACTTTGCCCTTTTTCTGTGGTAAAATATTTTTAAAAGTATTTTAAGGAGGTGAGAGCGATGAAATATAATGCCGAAGCAGGCAAAATTTCTATTGAATTGCGTGAGCTTATAACTCTTGCAAGACGTTCGCTCTCAACCTACAAAACACGTGACGAGGATAGTCCTGCGCTCCGTGATATTACCGAAAGAAAGCTAAAAAAAATCATCGGAGAGCATAAAAAGGAAGGACTTTATTTCGAGTTCTCTTCCTTGGGCATTGACTTTGAGATATTCGCCGTTCCAAATGCTCTTGACGGTGACAGAATTACCCTAGGCAGAACGGTATCCTCTCTTCGTGCAAAGCCAAACCGTGATGAATCGGCAATAGCCAGAGGAGAAGCTTTTATATTAGGGCATATTCTCTGCTCGCTTATGGGATATAAGAGCGTGACGCTGAGAATTATATATTTCGGTGACGGCTCGGATATTTTCACCGAGAGCCTTGAGGTTGTTGAGGCTGAAAAGCTTTCGGCTTTCTTCGAAAAATGTCTGGGAGCTATGGCAATTTACGCGCGTCCCGAAATTGAAAGAGTGACCGAGAGACTTCCTACCCTAAAATCCTTAAAATTCCCTTACGACAGCATCAGAGAGGGGCAAAGTCTGTTTGTAAAGCAGGCATATCGCACAATTTCAAGAGGAGGCACACTTTACGCATCTGCCCCCACAGGTACGGGTAAAACCGTTTCCGCACTCTACCCTGCCTTAAGAACGCTTGGCGACGGAAGATGCGACAAGGTCTTTTACCTGACTCCGAAAACCACCACCGCACAAGCGGCAAAGGAATGTCTTGAGCTTTTCTGCCAAAAGGGAGCAAAAATAAGAGCCGTAATCCTTACGGCAAAGGACAAATGCTGCATTGGCGCTCATAGCTGCAAGGAAGGCAGAGGGGGGTGCGAAAATTCTCCTTGCAAAAGGCTTACCGAGGCGACTCTCGCCCTTTACGACAGAAAAATTTGCGTTACCGAAGCAACCGACGTTGTGAAAATCGCAAAAGAATACAACGTCTGCCCCTACGAATTAGAGCTTGCCTACTCCGAGCTTTGCGACGTTATAATCTGCGACTTTAACTACCTTTTCGACCCCATAGTTTATATCCGCCGTTACTTTACGGCAGGGGGAGATTTTGCAATCCTTGTTGACGAGGCGCATAACCTTGGTGAAAGGGCAAGAGAAATGTTTTCGGCAGAGATTTCGGCAAACGATATTCTTGAAATGTCGGCAAATGAAGTCCTCGGAGCATTCTCTACTGTAAAAAAACTTGCAATTTCGGCATCAAACATTTTCAGAGAGACGCTATATCCTTTCGTTAAAGACGAGCTTCGTAAAAACGGTGACGAGGTAACCCTTGGAGCTGCTTCCCTTTCGGATATTCCGGTAAGGCTCTATTCGCTCTTTGACGAAATTTTAACCGTTACAGACGAGGAAATAAAGCAAAATCTTACCGCGAAGGACGATGAGAGAGAGGCAAGAATAAAGATTCTTCGGGATTTCTATTACAAAACAAAGAAATTTGCCGAAACTCTTGCAAGATTTGACTCTTCTTACAGGCTTTTTGTATTCTATAACGACGGAGAAATCACCGCAAAGCTCTTCTGCCTCGACACCGGCTCGGAGATAAAAAGGCGGCTCTCTCTCGGTCACGGCGCGGTACTGTTTTCCGCAACCCTATCGCCTCTCGGCTACTATCGGGAGACGCTTGGCGGTGAAAGAAGCGACGATGTTCTTGAAGTAAACTCGCCATTTGCTCCCGAGCAGCTTTCGGTCAGCATTATGGATAAAATAAGCACAAGGTATTCCGAAAGAGAGGATACACTTCTTGCTATCGTGAAAACTATTGCCGCGGCAGTTTCGGCAAAGCGGGGAAATTATATGGTGTTTACCCCGTCGTTTGAATACAACGAGGCTCTCGCCCGGGCATTTGAGGCAAAATATCCGAAATTAAATATTCTTGTGCAAAAAAGAAATATGACGACCTCGGAAAAGCGAGATTTTCTTGACAAATTTAAAGATGAGGACAAGTCCTATCTTATAGGATTTTGCGTTATGGGCGGCATTTATGCCGAGGGTATCGACCTTGCGGGCGACTCGCTTATCGGCGCGATAATCGTGGGAATCGGTATGCCCTCGCTTTCCTATGAGAGAGAAGCTATTGCCGAATATTATCAAGAAAAGTATGAAGAGGGCAAACAGTACGCCTACATCTACCCCGGTATGAACAGAGTTTTCCAGGCGGCAGGACGAGTTATCCGCCGAGAAGACGACAGAGGAATTATAGTCCTTATCGACGACCGCTTTGACGACCCAATATATAAAGAAAGCCTGCCGAAATTATGGCAGGGCGTGAAATTTATAGATAATCCCAAAAGGCTAAACGAGGTTGTCTCCGAGTTCTGGAACGGCGAAAAGGAATAATGATCATATTATATCAAAAATGCTTTGCAAATATTTTTCAAGGAGTAATTTGCTAATGAAAAAAACACTTTCAACTATACTCACGTTTGTTTTTATTCTGCTGGCGTTTTGTTCCTGCAATTTCAACACTCCATTGAGAAAGAAAATGCTGGAGTATTATTCAGATGACGATAATTATGTTGAACTGCAGGGGAGTGTTATTTCTCCGGAAAACGATCGTGGATATATGGAAATAGATATTCTGACCGAATCCCACGGTTTTCCGTTGAATGCTCAAACAGGGTACGGAGAGTTTGAATCCGGACTGATTTATAACTTGAATCCGGGAGACGAAATAACTTTTATTTCAGCTCCAATGTATTTTTATAACGGTCATGTTTTGCCGATAATGGCACTCAAAAAAGACGAGGTTGTAATTTTGGCTTTTGAAGACGGAAAAAGCTCTTATTTAGCCTGGATTGAAGAAAGCTTCAAATAGATAATTTGAACTAAGCGAGGATAATAATATGGGATCCTTAAGCAATAAAATATTAAAAAGACTTATAGCAATTGTTTTAAATATCGCTTTTGTAATGATGCTTGGCGCTTGTTCCGCTTTTAACGATTTTTCAGAATTGACAATAGACAGCGAAAGTCTACGCTACAAGGACAAAGTTCTTCAAGTTCTTGATAGCAACGCTTCCGTAGATGCGGATGAAATTTTCGATTTCGAATTTTCCAGGGGCTTTGTTTTTTCTGATGATTATATGTCTGGAAAGAGTTTTGAAAACGAGTACGACTTAAGCATTTCAATATCGGAAGTAGGCGAGGCTGACACCGACTGTTGCGGTAGGATAGTTTTCGTTGATGACAATGGAAATTTCGTTTTTACGTTTACCTATAACAAGGAAGATATATGTTTTGAAAAACGCGGATTAATTATATACCCCGACACAAAGATTTCCAAAGTTGAAAATAAAGACGGCGATGATTCCGTTAAGTTGAAACTTGACAGCACAGAATACTATTACAAGGCTCGTAAAGCCGAAAAATATACCAATGCATTGCTTCGATATTATGAATCGGATAAAACCTTATGTGTAAATAACATTTTCTATTTCGGTGATAGCGGTTTTGACAAAGCAACTTTTTTGGAAAACGACAAAAAACTTGTGTTCTACGACGATGATGGAATTGTTATGTACGTATATAATTACGACCCCGGTGTAATAGAATTTGACAAATGTGACGAGGATATATTTGCAAATTTCGTTATTGAAAAAACGGGGATAGGTGAATCGGGAATAGTTTCGTTCGGTTTTTCTTCTCCTAACAACTAAATCCCGGCGGGGCAAGCTTCAAGCTTGCCCCTTTTCAGTTAGTTCGTTTATAAATCAAAACCAACGGCAGGCTTTTAGCCAGTGTACAGAACGGCTTCGGAACTGCGTATTCTTACGACGCACTCGGCAGAATGACAGGGGTAAAACCAGCTACCGGAACAGAAAGGCTTATAAATCAAGAGCCTTCCTACTCTGTAACCGAAAATGCAGAAAACCTGACATATACCTACAATTCAAACGGTGAGCTTGCATCTATAGCAACGGATAGCACGACTTATCATTTTACATACGACAGCTTTGGAAATTCCGGCGAGGTAAAGGTAGGAAATTCCTCTCTTGCAACCTATGAGTATAACCAAAATAACGGAAAACTTATAAAAGTTAGCTACGGAAACGGATTTTCTGAAGAATATATTTATAATGACCTTGAAATGCTCTCCGAAGTATGGTATAATTACAGTGACGGTAGCAGAGAATGTGCGGTTAAGTATATTTATACCACTGACGGAAGTCTGAGCCGGGTTGACGACTGCTTAAGCGGTATTAGCACAGTTTACGTTTACGACACCGCGGGCAGAGTTTCGGAAATTGGCGAATATAAAACCGCCGATATGAGCTATTATAAGGATAAAACCTTTGCCTATGATTCTGAAAGCAGACTGTCAAGCACGTATACTACGTTAGACTATCTCGTAGGTCAAGATTCTTCTTTGTCAACTATGTCCGAAGGTTTTGGCTACACTATCGACGGTAAAATAAGCTCCGGTTACTTAAACTTGGGTTCAAGACTTAATATGTCTTATGCCTACGACAACTTTGACAGAGTAACCAAAGTTGTATATTCGTCGCAGGTATCTACCGGCTTTAAAAACGTTATTGTATACGGGTACAGAACGAGTCCACATAGCGAAAACTATTTTTCGGGAACGGTTTCAACGTATACCAGCAGTATCGGTAGCGGAAATGTAACGGATGATACCGTCTACGTGTATTCATATGACGAAAGAGGAAACGTAATCGGAATAAAAGTCAACGATAGTATTATAACCTACGAGTACGACGATTTAGGTCAGCTTGTAAGAGAAATCAACTCGTTGTTAAAAATGACCTGCGTTTATACTTATGATGACGCGGGAAACATCTTAACTAAAGAAATCGAGTACTCGACCGATGATTCTTCCGAACCCGTGAGTACAACTATTACGTATACCTACGGTAATAACAACTGGGGCGATCAGCTGACCGTCTTTGACGGTGAGCCAATAATCTACGACAGCATAGGCAACCCGTTAGAATATTACAACGGATTTGAGTTTGGCTGGTCTGGCAGAAATCTGACCGCGGCAGAAAAAGATTCGAATTTATACACTTTTGTTTACAATTCCGATGGATTGCGCACGAAGAAAACCGTTAACAACGTTGTACATAATTACTACTACAACGGTACGCAGCTTCTTGCGGAAGAGTGGGCAAACAACCTTATAGTCTTCTTGTACAATTCGGCAGGAACGATCTTAGGAATGAGATACCGTTCTTCATCTTATGCCGAAGACGCATGGGATACCTACTGGTACGAGAGAAATCTTCAAGGCGATATAACCGCTGTTTACAGCGAAACCGGAACAAAGCTGGTATCATACACGTATGATGCTTGGGGTGATCACGTCGTTACATATCATAATGGTGGAAATAGCATACTTGCCATTACAAGCAATCCCATAAGATACCGCGGCTATTACTATGACACCGATTTAGGTCTGTATTATCTGCAAACTAGATATTACGATTCGAATATAGGTCGTTTTATCAATGCTGACGGTTATATCTCCACAGGCACTGGCATTCTCGGTTATAATATGTATGCGTATTGTAACAACAATCCTGTTATGTACGTTGATCCGAGTGGAAACATAGTTGTAGCGCTTAGCTATGAAGCGCTAAAACTTTTTGCCGTTGCAATTCTTTTTGTTGTGACTATGTTTGCAATAGATACAACGCAAACATCGGATGCTCCAAAATCTATAACCAAAAGCCATTCCGAATCTAAAGTCGAGTCAAAAACAGAAGCTGAAGAAGAAACGGTCACAACCACTCCTCCTACGGATGAACAAGCTTATTTTACTAGCGACCCTTACGACTTTAATCCTAAAAATCTCATTAGAAAAGAGTATCCAGGCAGCTATAATGGGAAAATAATCAAATGGATAGAACCAATGACAGGTACCGTAGTTTTTGAATGGGACGAAGACTTTGAACACGGTGCACATTATCATATATTGAAAAACAACGATCATTCTGGCGATCATATTCAGCCTGGTACACCAGTTCCAGAACCATGGAACAGTTTCTATTTTGGAGTTGCTAAATGACAATAAATTATACCAATTACAAAACAAAAGTAAAAAAGATAAGCATTCACGACGATGTTTTGAAATCATTTGAATTTGATAGAGAAAAAAAGATAATACATTTGTCAGTTTCAAAACATAACTTCCACTACAACTATACCATCGATTTTATTAACGTCATTGGATGTTCGATGTCTGCGTGCGATTTTTGGGGTGCTAGCGAACGCATTTTTGGCATTCAGCATTTAGAAGAAGATAAAAGGGTCCTACTCCCGTTACTGGAAACAAAATGGAAAAGCGAGGACACTCTGATTAAAGAATATCCATACAAAAACAGATTTGAAGTTGAAATTTTGTTTGTGTCGGGCGATTTCTTAAATATAGCTTGTGAAACAATTATAGTTGATGATCGTATACACTCAACTTGAACTTATTTGCACCAAACAAATCCGTTTATATATCAGGTTGAGCTGAGTGCTTCTACGCACAATTTCACTGCATCTATACAGAGAAATCTTCAAGGCGATATAACCGCTGCTTTTGAGCGAGATCCTGCGTTCGATTACGACTCAAGCGCTTATAAATATGGACCAGTAAGAACGGTATTTCCAGGACCGATACGTGTAAAAAATGTAAAAATTGTAGGAACAACGAAATGATTAAAAAAATTTTAATTTCAACAGAAGGTTATGTAGAATGCAAAAGCAATTTTTACACATGCGTGGATATTTTGCAATCTTATATGGAGTTTGAATTTGTTCCCGGTGTAAACAAGATTGTTGGGGAAATAGATTCAGGGGGGTTTGGAATAAGTTATTTAATGTCAATGTATAGTATCGATATTAAAGAAAACGATTTTTTGACATCACCAATGGTAACCGTTGATGGTAATTGTATGAAACTTTCCGAATTTTCCCCGATATGCTGCTATTTAGATAGAAGATATCCACTATTTTCTTCTAAAAAAACCGTTAGAAAATTGGTAGAAAAAGGTCTAAAAAAAAGCAGAATAAGTAAAACAGCCGATGAAATTTGTGAGATGTTTCATATGGAAGCTTTTCGCTTTGACAAACCAATCAGCAGTACTGGCAACGAAAGATACAAGGCAATGTCTGCTATCGGATATGCTTATGGGAAAGAAGTGTTTTGTTTTCCCTGGCTCAGCCGCCTACGTTTCGAGTCTTTTCATAATCATATGCCGCAATTGTTCCATACGTTGAGCAAATTGAATAAAATTGTCATTCTTCCTATAGGGAAAGATTGTTTTAGATGACATCAATCTTGAACATAATATCACTATTCAAGTTCTTGGTTGCTTTCGGAAGAATGAGAAAACAATCTAATAGCATTCCTTTATGATGCAAACGGCACACCTCTCGGTTTGAAGTATAGGAATTCCACCTATGCTCAAAGCGTTTGGGATTCTTATTGGTACGAACGTAATCTTCAAGGTGATATTGTTGCGATTTATGATAATTCCAATGTAAAGCTCGTTTCCTACACATACGACGCTTGGGGTAATCACGTCGTTACACCTTACAACGACAGCGAGAACATTATAGCGGTTGCAAATAACCCTATCCGTTACAGAGGATATTACTACGACACCGATTTAGGTCTGTATTATCTTCAAACAAGGTATTATGATTCTAATACCGGTAGATTCATAAATGCGGATAGCGCCCTATACTACAATATGTTAGGGTACAATATGTACGCTTACTGCAATAACAATCCCATCATGTATTTTGATCCGTATGGCGAAAGCGCAGTAGCAGCTCTTGGATGGTGGAATACAACCGTTGGTTCGTTTGCCTTGATGGAACCTACTCCTT
>JAZTXO010000114.1:0-1572 GCA_045636445.1 Eubacteriales bacterium
CCGAAACCTGTACCAAGCTCCAATCCTTCGATTCGCACAAGGCTACGGAATGTGGGACTATTGGTTCCGATGGTGTTCTCACCCACGAGCTCAAATTCCAACTTATACTGCTTCTTTTGGCTCCACTCGATGAGCTTGCTCTTGTGGTTGTCGTCCTCCCTGGAAACTTTGTCAAGGTTTATATATTTACCGATGAGGCGATTCTCAAAGAAACTATAGCAATAGGTATAGCCGCGGTCGAGATAGATGGCTCCTACGAAAGCCTCGAAGGCATTGCCCGAGATGAAACTGTTGTGCGTACGGTTAATATGTGTCGACTGCACGAGCTCTACGAGTCCCGTCTCCTTGCCCAAGCGGTTGAGGCTGCTGCGCTGTACAATCTTACTGCGCGTAGAGGTCAGGAACCCTTCCTTCTTTTTAGGGAAATGATGATATAGGATATCGCTCACCACGGTTTCGATAACGGCATCGCCCAGATATTCAAGGCGCTCGTTATCCTTTTTCTGCTCCTGAGGACGGTAGTGGTTGAGCGAGCGGTGCATCAGTGCCTCACGGTATATCTCAATATTTCGAGGATAGAATCCCATGATACGATAAAGCTGGCGTGCGAACTCTTTGTCAGGGCATGCAAGGTAATAGAGGTAGTCGAGCAGTCGGCTGAACATTACAATGTAAGGGAGTTTGTTGTTTATGACAATAAAAAAAGCCGTATAATCGGAATGCACCAATTACTACGACTTTTTTATGATACTATCGCGGTATCGTGATTACTTCGCGTTGTTTGCGATGTAGTCGATAGCGTCCTGTACGGTAGAGATATTCTCTGCCTGATCATCGGGGATAGAAATACCGAACTCCTTCTCCAACTCCATGATCAACTCCACAGTATCCAAAGAATCGGCACCGAGGTCGTTAGTAAAGCTAGCGTTTGCGGTTACTTCAGACTCGTCTACACCGAGCTTATCTACGATGATAGCTTTTACTCTTGCTTCAATTTCTGCCATAATAATACGTTTTTATAGATGAATAATTAACTTAAAGCGATGCAAAGGAAATAAACTTTCCTCGTTTTGCCAAATATTTTACCACATTTCGGTGTTATTCGCCCCAAAATAGGCGGATTTTTGATTGTAGGGGTATTTCCCGAGGGAATGAGCCATCATTGGTCTTGTCATCACGGGTGTGCTCTATGCAAGAATGTGCCTTCCCTGCTTCAAATGGCCAAGGAAACTTTTTGTTCGATTGGGTCATTCTATTGGGCCAATTAGACTTATTCCGTTTTATTGGCCTCCTTTTGTCCGTTTGGAACGTAATTTGGGGCGCTTCTCGAAAAAACATAACAAAAGCTTGCATATTCTCCTTGTTTATACTACCTTTGCACCCGCAAATGCAAAAATATCATTTTTTTAATTCTTAAACCTATCTATTTACACGCTGAGAAAAAGCAAGAAATCTTTGGACAGTACGGAAAGTCTAACACTGACACTGGCTCACCCGAAGCTCAGGTGGCATTGTTTTCATACCGTATTTCCCACTTGACGGAGCACTTGAAAAAGAACCGTAAAGATTATA
>JAZTXO010000115.1:0-20242 GCA_045636445.1 Eubacteriales bacterium
TATGGTGCCTCCGGTCGGAATCGAACCAACGACACGGGGATTTTCAGTCCCCTGCTCTACCAACTGAGCTACAGAGGCATACGGGATGGCGACTCGGATGGGGCTCGAACCCACGACCTCTAGCGTGACAGGCTAGCGCTCTAACCAACTGAGCTACCAAGCCAAACCCGTAAAATGAACTCGCTTTTGCAAGTTCTGGTGGAAAGTACAGGGCTCGAACCTGTGACCCTCTGCTTGTAAGGCAGATGCTCTCCCAACTGAGCTAACCTTCCGTGTGAAGCTTTACTATTATAACAAAACATAATCGGTTTGTCAAGTACTTTTTCGAAAAAATTTAAAAAAATTTCAAAAAAGTAAAAAATACCCCCGTAAGACGGCAAAATTCCTCCTACGGGGAGATTATTTTTAGATAGATTCCAGTGCAAAAACAACGAAATCTTCGGCTTCAAGAGCTTTTGCAATTTCGTCGGGAGACGTAGCAAAATTTCTGTTGTAAATGTTTGCCTCTATACCAACGTTTCCTGCTGTTCCGCTTCGGGGAGAGGTAATCTGCACGTCGCTTACGTGCCATTTTTCTTCCATAAAGTCGATCGCTTTTCTAACCTCTCTGTCCGACGTTATCTCGATATACATACCAAAACGACGATATTTTCTGTTAAGTCTGCTCTCAAGTCTTGAAATGATAGTGATGGTAAGCATAGCGCACACGAACACAACGATCGCGCCCTCGTAGAAACCTGCGCCCAAAGCAAGACCGATTGCTGCCGCGCACCAAAGTCCGGCAGCGGTGGTAAGACCGGTTATCTGAAATCTTCCTTTAAGTAATATAGTTCCCACACCGAGGAAACCTATTCCCGAAACAACCTGCGCAGCAATACGCAAGGGATCGTTTGCATAGCCCAATTTCTCTGTCGCAAAAAATCCGATCATAGTTGCAAGTGCCGCTCCAAGGCAAACAAGAATATGAGTACGCATACCTGCGGCTCTTCCCTGCTTTCCTCGCTCGATTCCAATAGTACCGCCGAGTATCATAGCAAGAACAAGTCTTATTGCAATCGTCCAAATATTGAAATCATATAAAAATTCCATAAATTTTTCCATAATCAGACTCCAAACGCAAAATTGATTTTACTTCATATAATAATGATATGTATTTTATCAT
This sequence comes from Eubacteriales bacterium, assembly GCA_045636445.1. Taxonomy (GTDB): domain Bacteria; phylum Bacillota; class Clostridia; order Oscillospirales; family CAG-272; genus UBA1740. The sequence continues at coordinate 1,163 of JAZTXO010000115.1, forward strand.
CAAAAATACAAAAAGTCAATAGAAAACAAAAAACAGGGGAATTTGTTGATGATTAAAGTACAAAAATAGCCTTGTTTTGTTAAAAAGAAGCTCGGATTTTCTGAAAAATAAAAATAAAGCACAAAAACGAAAAAAAGGCTTGACAAACAGAACTTCCTTTGATATAATATTAGGGCAAACAAATTTTGGTGCAGTAGCCAAGTGGTAAGGCCCCGGTCTGCAACACCGTTATCCGCCGGTTCAAATCCGGCCTGCACCTCCAAAGAAAAATGGGATTCCGTTCGGAATCCCATTTTTCTTTTCTTTGGAGATGTAGGCTTTGGATTTGAACTCGGTTCCGCAGCGCTTCGCGCAAGGAGTGCCGGTTCACATACCCCACTCGGAGATCGGAAAGCTCGCTTTCCAGGCGGAGAGTGCGGGTATCTTCGCCAAAGGCGAATATAATTATGCAACCAAAGACATTACTTCAAGTCCGATTTCATTCCCTTCTTCTAATTCAGTATACAATTTTGCCGTATTTCTCCATGGTTTTCAGCACTTTGTTGTTGAAAAAGCGATTTTTTAACTTTTTTCCAACTTTTTTCGCAAAACCTCTTGAAAAAAGCAAAAATATGTTGTATAATGCTGAACATAAAACTTAATATTCCGGTTGAAGCGTTCGGGAGATTGCTTTTTAAGCATCCGAAGGAGTACACTCTCAGGTGCCCAGATTTGGGCGGGACCGTGCGCAGACGGAACTTTGGAGAATCTCATTAAATTGAGTGCCGAAGGTGAAAATGCGAAAGCGTGAATCTCTCAGGCAAAAGGACAAAGTTGTTTTTTCTATACTTAATACTTAATTTTGTGTTGCTGCTTTTTGGCAGTCCGTATAGATAATTTTGTACTTTTGGCAGACCGCTTTTGCGGCCTGCTTTTTTTGTTTTTTATTTATTATAATATATGGAGGAAAACCATGGAAAAATTTTTAGAAAAGGTTGCCGAAATTAACGGCAGCATAAACGGAGTGGTATGGGGAATTTTCGGCCTTGCTCTTCTCATAGGCACGGGCATTATCGTAACACTCTGCACAAAGGTATTTCAGGTTTCACACCTGAAGCTCTGGTGGAAAAACACCATCGGAAGTCTGTTCACCAAAAACGTTATGAAGCACCGTAAGGAAAAGGGTGTTATTTCTCCTTTCCAGGCACTTTGTACAGCTCTTGCCACAACGGTAGGAACGGGTAATATTGCCGGTGTTGCCGCAGCTATATGCATTGGCGGCGCGGGCGCTGTATTCTGGATGTGGGTTGCCGCATTCTTCGGAATGATGACAAACTACGCAGAAAACGTTCTCGGTCTTTACTTCAGACGTAAAAACAGCGAGGGCGAATGGTCCGGCGGCGCTATGTACTATTTGCAGGACGGTATGGGAAGCTATTCCTACAAGGATAAGCACGGCGAAGCATCTCTTAAAAAGCCCGGCAGAATCCTTGCTATTCTCTTCTGTATCTTCACAATGCTTGCATCCTTCGGTATCGGCTCAATGGGTCAGGTAAACAAGATAGTTGCAAACGTTGCGTCTGCATTTGACGTGGAAGCTCTTTCAAGCGTCAGCGTATTCGAGGGCGTTTCTCTTTACAACGTTATTATCGGTGTAGTTATTATGATTCTTACCGCTATCATCACTCTTGGCGGTGTTAAAAGAATTGCAAACGTTGCCGAAAAGATCGTTCCCTTCATGGTCGTTCTCTTCGTTGTGGGAAGCCTTGTTATCATCGGTATTAACTATCAGGCTATTATCCCTGCTTTCGGTGCAATCTTCAAGAACGCATTCGCTCCCGAAGCATTTGTCGGCGGCGGTATCGGCGGTGTTATCGTAGCTATGACTAACGGATTTAAGCGTGGCGTATTCTCCAACGAGGCAGGTCTTGGCTCTTCGGTTATGGTACACTCCAACTCCAGCGTTAAAGAACCTGTTAAGCAGGGTATGTGGGGCATCTTCGAGGTATTTGCAGACACTATGGTAGTTTGTACCATGACAGCTCTCGTGGTTCTTACCTCCGGTGGACTTAACGGCGGTGTATTCAACGCACAAACCGGTGATATAGCTGCCGGATTTACCGATGCAACCCTTGTTGGCGGCGCATTTAACGAAGTATTCTCTTGGGGCGATATCGGAAGCAAGTTCGTAGCTATCGCAATGTTCCTCTTTGCATTCACCACCGTTCTCGGCTGGTCTCACTACGGCTCAAAGGCTTGGGAATATCTCTTCGGTGCAAAGACAACGATTGTTTTCCGCATTATCCACGTTTGCACAATTATCTTCGGTGCTGTCCTTACATCTTCTCTTGCTTGGGATATATCCGATACCTTCAACGGACTTATGATGATACCCAACCTTATCGGTGTTCTCTTCATGATTCCTCTTGTTGTTAAGATAACAAAGAACTACGTTGACCGTAGAGTGAAAAAGCTTGACGTGAAGCCTATTCTCTCTTATGATGAAAAAATTCAAGCCGAGCAGGAAGTAGGGCTTGATGAGGAGTAATCCTTAAAAAAACAATAAGCCGAAAGAAATCGACATATTCGTTTGCATTTTGCATTCGTTTGTTCTTTCTTTCGGCTTATTTAATTGACAAAGAGATATACTTATGCTATAATTTATTCATCGAACGACCAAAGAAAAAAGGAGAAAATTATGCGTTCTGCCGTTATAAACGAGGTTTTAAAAAACAAAATAATCGCAATCGTGCGAGGTGTAGCCAAGGAAAGACTTATTCCCCTGGTTGAAGCTATGTATCGCGGAGGTATAAGGCTTGTTGAGATAACATTCTCGGCAGACGGAAGAGTAAGCGATGAAGAAACGGCCGAAAACATAAAAATGCTTTGCGACCATTTTGAAGGTAGAGTGCTTATCGGCGCAGGTACTGTTTTGACAGAAAAGCAGGTCTCTCTCGTGAAAGAAGCTGGCGGAAAATATATTATTTCTCCGGATACGAATCCTGCGGTTATCAAAAAGACGGTAGATCTTGGGCTTGTTTCTATGCCCGGCGCTCTGACTCCCACAGAAGTGCAGGCGGCATATCTTGCAGGGGCGGATTTTGTTAAGCTCTTCCCGGTATCCAATCTCGGCCCGGATTACGTTAAGGCAATTAAAGCTCCCCTTTCACATATAAAGCTTCTTGCGGTAGGCGGAATTGACGAAAACAATATAAATGACTATCTTAAAGCAGGTGTCTGTGGCTTTGGCGTAGGCTCGAATATTACTAACAAAAAGCTTATTGATGCGGGTGATTATGCTGCCATTGAGACTCTTGCTAAAAAATACGTATCGGCTCTTTCAGAGGAATGAAAATGAAATATTATATAGCTATTGACGGTGGAACAACCAACACAAGAGTCAATCTCGTATGTGACGAAAAGGTTATCGCAAGTGAGAAAATTTCTATCGGCGCAAAGGACTGCATTGACGGAAGCGAAGCATTAAAAACCGCAATTATCGAGAAAATTGACAATATTTGTTTACAAACAGGTGTTAAAAAAGAGAATATTACCGCTGCGGTTGCATCAGGTATGATAACATGCGAGTACGGTCTTTTCACTCTGCCTCACCTTTCTGCTCCTGCGGGACTTGCGGAGCTTCACGGTGGCATGAAGGTTTCCAAGGGAATTTTCGGCTCTCTTGACTGCTACTTTATTCCCGGTGTAAAGATGCTTTCGAAAGATGCTCTTTCAACCGATATGATGCGTGGCGAGGAGGCTGAAATAATGGGAATTTACACCCCAGACCTATCCGGCTCTGCATTCGTTCTTCCAGGCTCTCACTCAAAGCATATCTATATTGATTCAGAGGGAAGAATTTCAAGCTTCAAGACAATGCTGACTGGAGAAATGATTTCGGCTTTGGCAAACGGCACTATTCTAAAAGGTACTGTAAGGCTGGATTTCAAGGAGTTTGACGCTGCGGCTCTGCTCTCGGGATATGATGCGGCAGAGATGTTAGGATTAAACGACGCTCTTTTTAAAGTGCGAATAATGAAAAACCTCTTTAATAAAAGCGACCTTGACTGTTACAGCTTCTTTATCGGCGCTGTAATGCACTCGGAAGTTAATTCTCTTAAAAATTCAGGTGCAAAAAAGGCGGTTATCGGTGGCAAAGAGCAGCTTCGCGAAAGCTTTGCGACTATTTTAAGAAACCGCACTTCCCTTGAAGTAATCACCCTTTCCGATACTGTGACCGAAAAAGCATCCGCCATTGGAGCTATAAGGATTTTCGAATACGGAGAGTAAGAATAAAATGACAGAAGAAGCAAAAAAAGTTATAGAAGAAAGCAAACGAGGCTTTGGGCAGGACAATGCAAAGATTTCCTGCAAAGTTCGTTATTATCCCAAAGACTCTCGCTTTGGTGAAGCCGAGGTCAGATACCAGGGTTGCCCTACCGTTGCAGTAACAAAGGGCGGCAGAATATACGTTGGCTGGTATGGCGGCGGAGTGAAAGAGCCGAGCCTTGAGCATTTCAACATTGTGAAATACAGCGACGACGGGGGCAAGAGCTTTGGCGAACCGCTTCTCGTTATTGAAAGTGACGAGGAAAGAATGGTACACGCCCTTGATATTCAGCTTTGGACTGCTCCGAACGGAGCTCTTTGGCTCTTCTGGGTGCAAAACAACGCTCTTCCTCTCACCGAGGATAAAGAATATATGATGGTGGCAAATACTGCCGACGCATTTCCGGTCGTAAAGGCTGACGGATATATCTTCCCCGATATGCGTCACACCTGCTGGTGCATTGTTTGCGACGAGCCAGATGCCGAAAAACCCGTATTTTCAGAGCCGAGACTCCTTGATATAGGATTTTTAAGATGCAAACCGCTTGTGCTTGACAGCGGCCGTTGGATATTCTTTAACTACGACCAGGTTGGCGACAGATACGGCTATATGATATCCGACGACGAGGGCAAGACCTTCACCCGCCATTACGGAGCAGAAAAATTCTGCACATCGTACGATGAGAGTATGGCGTATCAAAAGCTTGACGGCTCTGTGCGTATGTTTGCAAGAAACAGAATGAGAGATATTGCCGAAACTGTGTCGTGTGACGGAGGACTAAGCTGGAGCGAAACTCGCCTTACCGGAATAGCAAGTCCCGACACAAGATTTTTTATATCAAGAACTCCCTCGGGAAAGGTTATTCTTATTAACAACGATATGAAGGAACAGAGGGAAAGAATGAGCATTTGGCTTTCGGATGACGACGGTGAAAGCTGGAAATACAAAAAACTCGTTGACGATCCCACTCATCACCTTACCTATCCCGATGCCGATTTCTACGACGGAAAAATCTATGTAGTTTACGACAGAGGAAGAAGATTTGAAAATGAAATACATCTTCTCGTCACCACCGAGGAGGAGATTATGAATTCGGATATTGACGTACTGAAATCCGGTATGGTTTCAAAGCCTCACAACCCCGGAATCGGTGATAATATTTAAGCCGTTTGACTTTTACAAGAGGGAAAGAAAAAGTACAGAGAATTTTGATATACGCCCCAGATGTTGTTTGGCGTATTCGCATTTAGGTGAAAAAAATCAGTGAACTGTTTTGCGGTAGGCTAAAGAAAAGCGAATCCGTCTTCCCTTGCAAAAATTATATTTAATTTTCGCTGTTCCCCCATTGAAAAAACGTATTTGCAAAATAAAAATCTTAAACAATAAAAAGGACATTGCGTCGTTATGCAAGAAAAATTATCACTTTTCATGCCGGAAAGCTACGACTTAGTAGTAGATGATACCTTTCAGTTGTACTATAGGGGTATTATTCAATCATACAACCCCTACAGGTATCAAATAGTTGCCACTTGCGAAAAGGGTAAAAGCTTTCCGAGATACTTTGAATACACTCCTAAAGAACCCGGCAAACATCAATTAGATATAACCGTTTACGATGACAATCTCAACGTTATAGGTAACGCTAAAACTATTCTTAACGTAGTTAGCCCCAAACCATCTGACAAACCCGTCAACTTCTTGTGTATCGGTGCGTCGCTAGATTCCGGCGGTCAATGGGTTAATGAACTTAACAGAAGAATAACTTCAAATGACGGTACTCCTAGGGGTCTTGGATTTAAGGGGTTGAATTTTATAGGCACTTCAAAGCAAGGCGACGTTTCAGTAGAAGCCTATGGCGGTTGGCAATGGAACAACTACACATCAACTAAAGAGGGGGCTGTTTGGATTGAATATCCCAACAAACTCACTTCAGAAGACCAACACTCTATCTGGAAAGACGAAAACGGCGCATTATGGCAGATAGAAACTTTACAAGTTGACTATCTGAAATTCAACAAGTATCAGTATCATAATTGTTCTTTGCCTAAATCAGGAACGTTATATCACGTTAAAAACGCACTGCACCAAGAGCCTATTAAATATAATAGTTCTATGCCCGGTAAAATCAGTCCTTTCTATGATGCGGAAACCGGCAAACTGGACTTTAAGAAGTATTTAGAAAAACAAGGTTTTGATAAAGTTGACGTAGTTTATGCCAATTTAGGCGGCAACGGTTTAATGAGAACCGACGCACAATCTCTATCTAGAGAAGAATACTGCAAAATCGTTGTAAAAGAAGCGAAAGAAGTAGTAGATTTAATTTTAGACGCTTGTCCCGATGCAAAAATCAAATTGATGACCATGACTTCCCCCTCGGTTAATGGCGGTCTTGGTACTAACTACGGTGCTGAACCTCCCTTCAACAACTACCTTAACTTGGTAAATTATCGTTTTGAATTGTGCAAAGCATATCAAAACTGGTGCAAGGAAGAAAAATACAAAAACAATCTTGAGCTTGTTCACATGAGCGGTCAGTTTGATTCCGAAAACAATTATCCTTACATAGAAAAACAAGTAAACTCCAGATGTCCTACCGTTGAAAGGTTTGACGTTAACGGTGTTCACCCTGCTCCTTGGGGCTATCTGCAAATGGCAGACGCAGTTTATAGAAATCTTGTAAAAGAATTTTATAGCGAAAAAAACGACTAACAAAAAACAATTTCAAAAGAAAAAAGCAAGTCATACTGACTTGCTTTTTTCATCTAAACTTTTCGGTTTGCTTCAGAAATTCTCTGTCTTTTTGTAAATACTTATTTACTTTTTAAGTAAAATTCTTATTTCTTTACGATGTAAGCAGGAACGACAGGCTCGCCGCCCTTTGCCGCAGACTCGATTGCCGCAAGACCGATTGCAACCGTCTTTGCGCCCTCGTAAACGGTGCATTCGGGCTCTTTATCGTTAACGATACAATCAACCATTTCCTTGATTTCAGCCGCAACGTTGTGGTCAAGAGGATCTACCTTGATTAAGGTTTCGGGATACATATGCTGACCGTTGTCGGCAACTACGTGGCGGTAAAGGTGTATTTCACCCGAATTGGAATTGTGAACTACCGCTGTTCCCATTGTTCCGAAAATGGAAATAGGAAGCATATTAGGCTTCTTTCCGCCAATCGAGCAGAAGATCTTACCAACAGCACCATTCGGGAGCTGCATTATGGACATAGTAGTATCGTCTACCGGCCAATCGGTAAGAACCTTCTTTGCGGAGAATGCGCAAACCTTTTCGGGATTACCTACCATCCAACGCATAAGCTCGATAGCGTGACAGCCGCCGCCTACGATACCGTAGCGAAGCTTTACGGGGTCTTTACGCCAAACCGGCTCAAGATACTGATAGTCGTGTGCATATTCAGCCTCAAAGCTAAATACCTCACCGAGCATACCCGAATCAAGTATTTCCTTAAGCTTTACTGCAACTCCGTTTTTACGGGTTACCTGTCCGGTCATAAACTTGATGCCGTTTCTCTCAACCGCATCTGCCATAGCCTGGCAGTCGTCCATAGACTGTGCAAGAGGCTTTTCGCAAAGGATGTGATATCCCTTATCTGCCGCTGCAACTGCGTGTTCTCTGTGAATCTGGTCGGGGGTTGCAAGACATACGCAATCAAAGCCGCCGTCCTCAATCATTTTATAAAAATCGGTATAAAGACGAGTTACGCCAAACTCTTCGCCTCTTTTTTTGAGATATTCCTCGTTAATATCGCATATTGCCACGATTTCCGCTACGTCGGAATTCTTTACTATTCCTCTCATGTGAGAGCCGCCGAAGTTTCCTGCTCCGACTACCGCAAATCTTACCTTTTTCTGTTCCATTTTTTAAACCTTTCTAACCTAGGATATAATCAGTTTTATAATTAGCCGCAAGGCTGCTGATAATTCGATTATACACTAATATCAAGTCGATTTCAATATAAAATACATCATTTTTTATTAAAATTACAGATTTCATACCGCTTGTCTTAACAACGTCATTTAATAATAAATAATATTTTAAAGCAAAAAAATGCTTGAAATTATAATAAAAAAATGATATAATGTAGAAAAAATCTTCTTTGGCAGGGGGCATCTTATGAAAATTCTTATAACTTCAGATCTGTTCACCGTAACCACAAACGGTGTTGTAACCTCCTTAAGAAACCTTTGGACCGAAATGAAATCACGCGGTCACGAGGTGAAAATTTTGACCTTTTCCGAAAGTAAAAAGAGCTACAAGGATGAAGCAGAGGGCGTTTATTACATCGGCTCAAGCTCTCTTGAAAGAGTTTATCCGGGAGTGCGTATGCCGAAAACCTATCGAGGAAAGCTGGTTAAAGAAATAATCGAGTGGAAACCCGATATTATACACAGCCAATGTGAATTTTTCAGCTATTTCTTTGCCCTCAGAATTGCGAAGAAAACCGGAGCAAAGATAGTACACACCTATCACACAATGTATGAGGATTACGCAGGATACGTATTAAAGGGCGAGAAATTTTCCAAATTTGCAGTAAGAAAATTCTCCAAAAACCGTCTTGATAAATCCGATTGGGTAATAGCTCCCACGAAAAAGGTCTCTGACCTTCTTGAAAGATATAATGTAAAAACGCCTATATCGATTATACCGACAGGTATTTCTCTTGAACAGCACAGACAGCGTATATCACCCGAACAAAGACAAAAAAATCGTCTTTCTTTCGGCTTTACGGAAGATAACGTTGTCATGATTACTCTGGGCAGACTAGGCCACGAAAAAAACGTGGACGAGCTTATAAAGTATTTTGCGGATTCAAAAAAGAGAAATTCCTCTCTTAAATTCCTTATTGTTGGCGACGGTCCTGCAAGAGAAAAACTCACCGCCCTTACAGAAAGTCTCGGTCTTAAAAACGAGATAATATTTACCGGCAGAGTTTCTCCCGCAGAGGTACAAAATTATTATCAGTTAGGCGACCTTTTCGTCAGCGCATCAACAAGCGAGACGCAAGGTCTTACCTACATTGAAGCTGCCGCAAACGCGCTTCCTCTTCTTTGCAGAGCCGATCCCTGCCTTGACGAGGTTATCTACCAAGGGGTAAACGGATATTCATATTCAAAGGAAGAAGAGTTTATAAAGTATCTCGATGAAATCGCAATCAGCGATGAATGGCGAAAGCAGGCCAGCGAAAAGAGCAATGAAATTTCCAAGAAATTTGACAAGAGCGTCTTTGGCGATTCGGTTGAGAAAATCTACAACGAACTTTTAAATAAAGGTTAAAGAAAAAGGCATCTCACAAAATCTGCGAGATGCCTTTTTTGCTTGTTTTTGCAAACAATCGTTTACAAAAACTACATAACATCAACTCCGAACAACTGTTTTGCAAGTATGCCGACTACGAAGGAAATTATTGAAACAGCAATGCTTATACCGGCCATTTCAAAGAAGCGAGTACCGAATTTCAGGTCTTGCGCCACCGAGGTGTAATAGGTAAATCCTGCAATAATACAAACGATTATTCCGAGCATTACTCCAAGAGCTATGTAGGCATTTGAAATCAAAACGTAGGGCAAAATCAAGGCAACAACCGTTAGCAGATAGGCAATTCCCGTATAAGTGCAGGATTTGAATGCATCGCCCCTTCCCTCGCTTTTAGCCGAGAGAAATTCGCTTGAAGCCATAGAGAATGTTGCTGAAATTCCGACGATAAGTCCCGAAAGAGCAACAAGTTTTGTTTCCTGAAGAGCAAAGGTAAAGCCTGCAAGGCTTCCGGCAAGTTCAACCAAGGCATCCGAGAGACCGAGCACCATACTGCCAACGTAATGAAGTCTTTCCTCGTCCAAAATACCGAGAAGAGCTGCCTCGTGCTCCTCCTCCTGCTCTCTTATATGCACACTTTCTGGAGCTTCCTTTGCGAGAAGCTCATATTTTTCTTGCGCCATTTCCTCTCCGCGCTCCATAAGCTTTACCGCAAACGTGAATCCTAAAATTCTTGCAAGAAGGGTATATTTCAGTATTTTTCCCTTTTTGGGTTTCATTTCAATTCCGGTATAGCCCTTCCATATCTCGTAATGCGCTTTTTCTTCCGTTCCGAGACGCTCAAGAGTCTTCTTGTTTTCTTCGCCCTTTGCGAACTTTGCGATTTTTTTATAGATGATGCTCTCGTTAAGCTCGTTTTGCTGCATTTTTTTAATTATTTTAAGAGCAGCATCAGATATAGATTTTGTCATAATACGTCAATCCTTTCCGGTTTTTTCCATTATAACATTTGTTGCCCGTTTTGTAAAGGGGAAAGTTTGTTTTTTCGTTCATTTAATGCTTTAACGTATGCAAATTCATTTAAAGAAATCCGAAAGAATCTTCGCTATTGAAAACTGTGTACATTTTTGCTAAATATTTTCGCACATTATTAATTATATTTAACTATTGACTTGCATATAGAAAGGTGATATAATATTTTATATATTTGTTTACTTTTTGGAGGGTACATAAATTGAACAAGGGTAGTATAATCGTACTGTTTATCGTTCTGATATCCATCGTCGGAGCGATATTTATCTTCAAGCCTTTCGGTCCTGACGGATTGTTTGGCTCTTCTGAATCGGAGGCAAAGTCGCACTCCCTTACCGTTACGGTAAATGACGAGGCTATGGGTACTGCGGTTGCCAATAAATATTCCGGCATTGAGGGAGACCTTATAAATCTTGAAGCAACCCCCAACTACGGATATGTATTTGTCGGATGGTATAGCGGATCTATGCTTGTAGGCTCTGAGGCGAAAACCACCTTTGCTATGCCTGACAAGGATACCGTCGTAACAGCACATTTCACTCCCGACATTTTTGATATTCAAATGAAATCAATGAACCTTGCGTACATTGATGCAAATTCCGGAAGCTATCAGTATCTTTCAAAAGTTACTCTTGTTGCGAACGAAATTGAAGGCTACACTTTCGCAGGATGGTATGTTGACAACCTTCTTATAAGCAATCAAAACAACTTTGAATATACCGTAACTTCAAACGTGGAAATCTATGCCGAGTACTACTCGGAGAAGATAAACATTTATTCTTATCCTGTTGCCGATCCGGCAGATTACAATACTCCCTTGAAGGATATTGCTCTTGCTGGCGGACGTGCCGACGTGCTTGGCGTGTTCAAATGGAGAAATCCCGAAGAAGTTATGCTTCCGGGATATCAGTATATGGTTGTTTTCGATCCTGTAATCGACGTTTTTGAGCCGGTTCACTTTTTGATAACCATTCCTCTTAAGACAGAAGTTCTGCCAGCCCCCTCCATCAATATTAACGACGGAATTTTGTCTTGGAACTCCATAGATTCTGCCAGCGGATATGTTGTTACAATCAATGATGAGAATATAACCCTTGATTCTTATACAACGAGTTTTGAGCTTCCCTACGAAACCGGCGAATACTACGTTTCGGTTAAAGCAACCGGAAACGGCGTAACCGTAAAAGATTCTTTGAGCAGCAAAACTATAAGATACATAACGTCTCCCCCTCCAAAGACGGATATAGATTTTGCCGACGGCTCATCGGTTTACGAAAACGGTGAACTTAAGAAATTTGCGGGTAGCTTTATCCTTGATCCGGCGCTTGCGGGCGTATCCTCGGTCAGCAGAGATGAAGCAATCACCGTAGACAAGGAATTTATTAAATTTTACGTTAAAATCGATATTGCAAAATACCTTAGTGAAAACGCAAAATTAGAAGTACTTAAAATCAACAACAAGAATATAGATGGCGACACTAAAATAGAGGTTGAGTGCGAGGTTATTCTCTATAACCCAATATTCTATGCGGAAATAGACACAGCCTTCCCTCTCACTATTGAAGATATTGCCTTCGGTCTTGAGTTTGAAACAGCGACAACCTCCGCTGTAAATATTCTCATTGACGGTGAATTTGTAGATCCCCAGCTCAGACGCTCTACGCTTCATCTTCTCTTCCTTGAGCTTACGGGACTTCACGAGCCTATCTACCAATACGATGAGATAGAAATTCCTATTCCCGGAACATTTAATATGCTTGCGGTTGAGCTTTCCATAGCTTTCGATGCAGTCGGTGCAATAGCAGCCGCAGCTACCCTTACCGCAACAGAAAAGGCCGACTACTTTGTTGGAATCCAGCTTGTTGATGACGGTAAGCCCACATTTGACGGACAGTTCACCAGAAATGTAAGCGAGAGAACCGCAGAGCTTCACGTTGCGGGCGAAACCGATATGGAAGTAAACTTCCTCAGAACATCTCTTTCGCTTATTATTCAAAACCGCAAGGAAGAAATCAAGGTTGCAAGACTCAATCTTGATATGTTCAACCTTTCATCCGATCTCTCGGGCGAAGCGGATATAGTCTATGATGCTATAACCGATACGATCAAAGCTACGGCAGATGCCGACGGTTCTTACCGTTTCTTCGGTCAGGTCACATTTGAATACCATCTTGAAATAAAGCTAAGCTTCTCGTTCCTTCCTATTGAAGACTACTCTGTAAAGCTTATGGACGGCACACTTCTTCTTGCCGATTGGGAATACCTGAAGGGGGGAACTCCTAAACAGGCATTCCGTGATGAAGCGATACACAAGAGTACACCCGTTTCGGCAACCGACGGAGAATACTTCTATTATAAGGATCTTGACGGTATACTGAGAAGAACCAGACTCGACAATCCCTATTCCACCTCCACTCCGTTAAGCGATATCGGTGATGCAGAGATTGTTGATATTGACAATTACTACATATATGTTCACGACGGAGATAATCTTCGCAGAGTAGGTCTCACGGCAGGTACGGAAAGAACGGTTGTTCCCGGCATCAGCCGAGTTGTAGGTTCTAACAGAACTCATATATTCTACACCGAAAAGGGTAGCGAAAACGTGATCAAGTCCTTCTTACGTATGGACTTTGAGGGGGTTGCTCAAACCTACATCACTCTGCCCCACGGATGGCATCCTATTACCTTAAGATACGATTACCAGCTTGACGCAGACGTTATTTATGCCGAGCAGGAAGACGGAAATGCGGCTTATTTCGTATATGACGGCTTTGGATTCACCCAACACGGCACAAATCTTCACGTTTATTGGAACAAGCTTTCCTACGGAGACGGTATCGTTGCGTACTATACCAAGGATGACGACGGTGATATTCTCGATGCATTTATCACCTATCCCGACGGCGGTATAACTCAGGATGACAACATCCACTCTATCGGCATTACTCCTCTCGGTATCTTCGTGACTAAGGATAACCCCAACAAGAATGAAAAGAATCCTTACGTTATGGGACTTTACACAATAGTTGAAGGTCACGGCAGATATTACAGACTTTGCGACATTGCCGACAAGTATGCGGCTAACCGCGTTACCCACGAAGGCGATATGTCCTACTTTGTTGACGTTGCAGACGGCAAGATGAACATTGTAAAGACCGACGGTCACGCAGCCTACCCCGTTGTCTCTCCGATGATTGACGTTACAACAAAGGATCTTGATACTCTCGAATGCGCAATTCTCAAGGATAAGCTTTTCGTTTACGAGCACAAGACCAGCTATTCCAAGGTTATTTATACCATAGACGTTGAAACTCTTATCGAATCCCCCTACCTTCTCGGTCAGCAGAACAGAGTATTTGACAAGGGAAATCCCGATAATATTCAATTTGAAATGGGTTCTGACCATACTATGACGGCAATCTATCTGTCGGTTCTCAGCGATGAAGAACTTGCAACACTTTCCAAGGAAATTGCCGAGATCAGATCTCAGTACGACACAATAAGAAAGCTTCTCAAGGACGAAACAGATTACTTTGCCAAAATTGAGGAAGCGGCGGAAAAGATGAAAAAGGTATTCGAGGATCATCCCGGTATCTTCTCCTGTCTTACCGATTCTCAGGCAACAAGTATTACCATCAATTCATCCAAGCTTCTCAACTTCAGCTACGGCACTCACACGGGATACGTGATTACCGAGGCAGGATATATTCCCATCAGCATCAATATAGTTGACTCAAGAGATCCCGAGATGATTTCCGTTGAAGAAAAAACCTTCAATAAAGGCAATCCCACGGAAATAAGCTTCGACATCAAGCTTTACGACAAAAAGATTGATATTGAAGGAGCTGAAGAAGGAAAGCAGTACGAGCTTACCTACAAGGGTGACGGTGTAACAACTATTACGTTCTACCCCTCATATCTTATGTCTCTCCCCTACGGAATGGCAAATATAACGCACAACATTTCTCTTGATAAGAAGCTTATATTCCCCGTTTCCATAATTGACACAAGAACACCCAAGGATACCGATTTCAGCAAAACCTTTGACAAATCCTATGCAAAGGACATTGTATTTGACTTTAACCTTTACGACGAGGGTTACGTTACAGCAGTAAGCGGAAACGGTATCACGCAAAACCTTTACACTGTAACGCAGAACAAGCTTACAATCTCAAAGACCTTCCTACTCAACCTAAATCCCGGAGTATGGGAGTTCACAATGACAACTCTTGAAGGCGACGTTCCGATTACGATAACTGTTATTGAAACGTATGCACCCGAGGTTTCCTGCAACAAGGAGTATATACTCGGAAGCGGTAACAGCTTTACAATCAGCTACGTAAGAAACGATGCCGCATCCTTCAACATAAGAATTAACAACATTCTCTTGAAGGAATGGGAATACAGCTATGATTTTGCCACTTCAACGATCACCGTATTCGATGATTTTGTTGAGAAATTTGTTCCCTACGGTAACGTAAATATTACAATCAATTCTTACATTCCATCGGGCGATGAGATTTTTGTGGAAACCGATGATTTGACCATCAGAGTATCTGATATGAGAACTCCCACGGCAAACACCGACTACATTTCTTACCGTCTGCAGACAAATGCACCGGATATTGAAATCAGCACCAGACTTTATGGCAACCTGATCACCTCTCTGAGCATTGACGGTGTAAGAATACCTTACTTCCTTTCCCAGGTACGCGATGACAAAACTATTGATTATCGCGGCGGTACGGTTGTTATTTCTGCTGACACAATAGCGAAAAAGCTTTCTATCGGCGCTCATACTATCACGCTGGTTATCGGTACTCAAAGCTTTGAAATAGGTCTTTACGTTTCGGATGAAAGACTTCCCGAGCCTCTTGATACTCAGGTTAAATTCAACATCAGCGTTCCTATGTCCGCGCAGTTCGCTATTGCGTTCTATAACCACTCCTTTATTTCGGTTAGCGGACACGGAATCCAAGAGGGCGACTATCTTCTCAGACCCTTCGCAGGCGATGCAGCCACTAAGGTTTTGAATATATCGGCAGCATTTATCGACAACCTTAATCCCAAGGCGGGAGACACCTATGATTTTGTAGTTGAAACCGATGCAAACACCTTCGTTGTTACAGTTGTATGCTACGAAAAGCCTAAGGTAGTTATTCCTCCCGAGGACTACGTGGAAGAGTATGATCCTCCCTACGTTCCCGAGGATATGCCGGTTTCGGCAACCAAGCCCAACGTTATAGAGGACGTTCTGTATCTTGATTATGCAAATCCCGACGATCTTGAATTTACCGTAAACTACGGTGAACACAACACATTCGGAGCAATCAGCAGAGGATACAGCACTCTTATCGAAGGAAAACACTACGAGATTACCGATACAGGATTTATCCTTAAGGGCGAGTACCTTGCCGACTTTGCTTACGGCAATCACACCTTTACTCTTCACGGATATCTTGGCAAGAGCGACACCTTTACCGTAAATATATACGACTCAAGATCCCCCTATCTTGAACAAGAGGTTGTTTTGACCTACGACAGATTTGTCGGCGGCAGTAAGCAGTTCTTGGCGGTTATGTACGATTCAGCCGTTAAATACGTTATTTGCGACGGAGTACGCTATAACAGCGGATTCTCCTCCGGAGCTACTACCGTAACTATCTTTGATTCGCTTCTTGCTCCTCTCTCTATCGGATCACACACTATTACGGTAGGCTTTAACGATTGCAGTGCTACTGTAACCGTAACCGTAATGGTCAATGACACCGGTCTTTATCTTGACGATACGACCTACGTTGACAAGAGTCTGTTCGCAGACGATATAACCGAGGTATTTATTCCTTGGACTCTTTATGAAGGAAGCGTAAGCTCGGTAACAAGCGACAAGCTTTCTGTTGGATTCTATACGAGAGACGGATTGATGCTTTCCGGATTCAAGAGCGCACCATACGGCTCATACACCATTGATATTGTTGCTAACGGACACAAATTCACCAAGAATATCGTTGTAAACGATTCAAGAAAGCCTTATCTTGACGAGCAGGTATATGAATTTGATAAAGCTGCATACGAGTATACTCTTGATCCTACCGTAGCGAAAGATTACGACGTTAAGGTTCACGTCAATCTCTACGACGAGTCGCTTGACGGCTCCGACACCATGCTTAACCAGACTCTGACTGGCGGAAATATCACCTACGAGGATTACGAAAGAGCTTCGGATACCTACTATATCAGCTACTTCTACCTGTACAGACTTCCAATCGGCGAATATGCTTATAAGGTAAAGACTACCGACGGAGTTCTCAGCTTCAAGATTATCATAACCGACTCCCACGAGCCTAAACTCAAGCAGGAATCGCCTGTAGTTTACGACTATCTCTCGGGAGAGGATCTCAGAATTTCTCTTGAGCTCTTCGGCGAGAGTATGAGCAGTATGTCCTACGTAACCTTCTTAGGCACAGATCTTTCGGCAATCTCCTCCGACCTTTACTCAATTGAAGCAAACGAAGAGGGCGATGATACTCTTGTGATAAAGCAAGACTTCTTCACACGCCCGGACATTTATTCCAATTACGATTATCTCTTCCGTATCGCTACAAACAGTGAACGTACTTTGGACTTCTACATCTCTGTAATTAACGGACCGAAGAGACCTTGTAACGTTACCTTCGTTTACGAGCCTATGTACGTATATCCCGACGGAACTATTGAGCCTGACATCACCTTCCCCTCGCAGAATCTGTACTACGGTGATTTAATTGAAAGGCCTGAAGATCCCACTCATGAATACTACAACTTCTTAGGCTTCTATACCGAAAAGAACGGCGGTTCACTTGTAGACTTCAATGCTCCTATTGAGACCGATATGGTAATATTCCCACGCTGGGAGCCTAAAACCTATCAGATAAATCTTATTTCCGACGGCACGGTATACCAGACGATTAAAGTCAAATATCTTTCCAAGATTGAGTCATTCTCAACACCGGTAAAGACCGGATACAACTTTATCCGTTGGACATCAGACGAAGCAAACAACATAAGATTTACTCTCGATACTATGCCTCATGAGGATATAAACGTATATGCTCAATGGGAAATAGCGACCTATAAGGTTATATTCAAGGATGCAGGCGGCGCTATTCTCAAGACCGAAACGGTAACTGCATTCGAGAATGCTACGCCTCCCAGTGATGAAGAGATGTATATTGACGAATACCACGTATTCAAGGGTTGGAGCGATTCTTACACCAACATTCTCTCCAACAAGGTTATTACCGCAATATACGACATAACCAAGTTCGACATTACTTACGTTCTTGACGGCGGTACAAATCCCATAGATGCTCCCACACAGTATACTATCGACGGCGGAGTTAAGCTCAAGACTCCCACAAAGCAGGGATATGCATTCCAGGGTTGGTATTCCGATCCCGAATTTACAAATCTCGTTACAGTTATTCCCCCAAATCTTCCCGACGGCATAACCCTTTATGCTAAGTGGCAGGTTGGTGTTTACGGAGTAATTCTCGACAACGTATATAACGGAAACGAATACGAGTATTCCTACCAGATCAACAACGGACGTGTAAGCATCACATACGATACGGCATATACTCTTCCCATCCTTTCTATGGGTAACCGAGGCTATGCATTCCTCGGCTGGTACTCCGGCAGAGGCGGTACGGGAACTCAGTACACCGATGCAAACGGTAACTCCTTAAGAAATTGGAATGACGTTTCTATAGTCAACCTCTACCCTCATGTAATTGATATACTGACACTTACGGACATTGATATTACAGGTAGCAACTTGACATTCAACGTTAACCAGAATCTTTCCGCAGGAGTAACTATTAAATCTATTGAGCTTATCAGCCACAGAAGTGTTGTTGACAGCATTGCCGATATTACCGGTACAGGAACATACACCTTCACCGGCATAAACGAGCAAGAGGAATATGAGGTTATTGTAACCTTTGAATATGACCTTGAAAACAGTACTCCCACAACCACCACAAGATCCTTCACTGTAAGAATCTCCTCAAGTACTGCTGACGAGGTTGAAATCGGACAGACGATAACCGAAATTCTTGTTAAGAAGAGCGAACATACAAGCTACTCAATTAACAACGTTACCGTCTACGATGCGAAGGGTGACGTGTATGACGGATATGTTTATTACAGCGATTCCGCTATGCAATCGGCTCTCAACCCCGAGGACGGCTGGGTTTACATTACAGGTCTTGTTGCAAACTCCCGATACACAGTATATATTGATTATACCTACACTCTTAGCGGTTATTCGGGTACTTACACGCAACAGATGATGACTTCTGTAACCACGAACAAAAACATCTACTCCGTACCCGAGCCTACACTTAACATCAGCTCCGGCAGAACTCACGTAAGCACCGACGGAAACAGCACCGACGGCGGAAATTATTACTAAGTCGGATCGT
>JAZTXO010000116.1:0-27327 GCA_045636445.1 Eubacteriales bacterium
CCAAGGAGTTGACACTTCATGTTGTCTTCCTAAGACCGCTTGGCCTCCGACTTCAAAAAGAGCATCCCTTGCGGATGCTCTTTTTGTTTGCCGCGAGACTTTCGATTCGAATAAAGGCTCGTCTTGACGAGGGAGCTTTTAAATCGAGCATTTTTTTAGTCGAGGCATAAAATTAATAATACAATATGTATAGCTAAGGAACTACTAAACAAAATTACATTTTTATTTATAATACAATAAAATCAATATGTAATTATTGCACAAAAAGGCGATATTTGTCTTGTGCAAGGTGTAAGAAAAATATCAAAGAGCCTTTTTATGCTTGACTTGTATTAAAAAATATGATATTATTAGAGTGCAAAAAAGCCGTTTCAAACGGCAAATAAAAAGGAGAAAAATATGAAATCAAAACTTTTGTGTGTATTGCTCGCAATGGTTCTCGTTCTTGCTGTTTTTGTTTCTTGTAACAATGATAGCGGCGATGACAATAGCGGCAATAACAACAACAACACCCAGAACCCTGGCAACAATGATCCTGTTGTTGAGATTCCCGAAGGCGCTCCTACCTACAACGCTAACTGGGATAAGACCGAGATCAAGTTTGCTCTCACCGACGACAACTGTAACGATGAGCTTTCTTCCGGCTGTAAGAAGTATTACTCCGGTACCGAAGCTAACTCCTTCGAGCTTATCGACGACATGGTTCGTGCAAGAAACCTTGCTGCAGCTAAGTCCGCAAACGTAAACCCCAGATACGACTACGAGGCAGCTCACGCTACTTGGTCTGGAAACATTTCTGCTATCGTTGAGCAGACTCTTGCAGGTTCGTCAACCAACCCTGACATCTACTGCAACTACGTTTACGACCTTTCTTGCGCACAGCTTAGACATTGCTTCGCAAACCTTCTTGACACCGAAACTACTGCTAACTATTTCAGATTCAACGAAGAGGGCTACAATCCCGTTGGCGAAAGCTACTTCGACTCTGAGGCAGGTGAGGGTTACTTCTACGACTACATGAAGTCCCTTACTCTTTCCAACGACAAGATGTATCTCCTTGCTTCCAACTTCTGTACCGACCTTGTTCGTGCATTCCTTGTAGTTCCGCTTAACGTTGAGATGATGCAGGAGATTAAGCCCGAAGATACTTGGACCGGCGACATGACCGCTGTTTCCGACTTCTACGACCTTGTTTGGAAGGATACTACCATCAAGGAAGGCTATGCAGAGGGCTGGACCTATGAAGTTCTTGCTCACTACTCCGATAAGGTATTCGCTGATATCAACGACAACGATTCCGACTGCGTTCTTGCAGACAAGATCGGTTTCGCTGCAGGTACTACTTCCGGTCTTGTATCTTCCGGTCTTCTTTACACCTCTGACGTAGAGATCATCCACAGAGAAAAGCAGGAAGATGGTTCTTACATCTACAGCTATCCTGAAAACAACGAAAAGCTTAACGCTTTCGCAACACAGCTTACCGCACTCTTCAAGGGTGAGCTTAGCACCAACGGTAACGGTGTTGTTACCATTAGTTCTGAAGAGGCTAAAACAGCCGGATTTGCATCTAGCACTGAGTCCGAGCTTGAAGCTATCCGTAACAGATTCGCACAGAACAAGGTTCTCTTCGGTGGTGTAATCGCAGTTGGTTCTCTTGAGGACACTGTATACCAGAACATGAGAACAACCGGTAGCAAGTCCGGTTTCGGTATTCTCCCCGTTCCTACTTATCAGAGCGGACAGGAGTACCTTACTCTCGTTCACAACATCGCTCGTATCATCGCTATCTCCAAGTCTACTACTGAGTTCGCACAGTGCTCTGCATTCCTTGACTATCAGTCCAGAATGTCTGCTGACATCCTTAACGAGTACTACAACGTAAGACTTGCATCTGCTACCGGTGGTCTTGCAGGTGAGTTCAACAACTTCATGCTTACTTACATTCGTAACCACGTTCGTGATTGCTTCGATAAGACCTTCGAGGACTCTATCTCCAACAAGATCGCTTCTGTTGACGCAACCGCTACCGAGAACAAGTGGCACGAGGTTCTTTCTCAGAACGACTTCAAGTTCGAGAGCTTTACCGATATTTACGATGCCAACTACGAGAACAAGGATAAGTATCTCCAGATGGTTATCGAAGACTGGAATAACGAAGGTAACTAATTTTAGTTAACTTAGTACTTACAAAGTCCTAATGGACTGACACAAAGTCCCCGACCGAAAGGCCGGGGACTTTTTTGCAAGTGAGAATTTAGAAATGATAAATTAGAAATTAAGGGTTGAATTTCGAGGCGAAAGGTAGTAAAATATATATAGTAATAGGAAAGGAAGGCTTTTTGTGAAAATTATTCTTGCATCAAAGTCGCCAAGACGTAAGGAGCTGCTTTCGTCTGTCGTAAAGGATTTTGATATAATTGTAGCAGAGTGCGACGAAACTTTGCCCTATGGAACAGAGCCGAAAGACGGTGTTGAAATTCTTGCTGTGAGAAAAGGCGGCGCGGTTTACTCTCGTGTTTCGGACGATTGCCTTGTAATATCCTCGGATACGCTTGTGGAGCTTTCGGGCATAGCTCTCGGAAAACCTTCCGATGAAGAAGATGCCTTCACAATGCTTCGCTCTCTTTCGGGTAGATGCCACAATGTGCATACCGGTGTTGCGGTACATTATAAGGGCAGGGTGTTTTCGGGAGTCGACTCTACTAAAGTATATTTTAGAGAGTTTTCCGATAAGGAAATAAAAGATTATATTGCCACGAAAGAACCGATGGACAAAGCGGGAAGCTACGGAATCCAAGGACTTGGCGGCAGATTTGTTGAAAAATACGAAGGACGCTTCGATACGGTTGTCGGCCTTTCGGTGAAGCTTACCGAGGAGCTGATAGAAAAGGCAAAAAGTTATGACGAAAATTGAGAAAAAAAGACTGGCAGCCTCCATAACCGCAAGGTTAAAAGAGGTGTACCCGGATGCCGAATGCGCACTTGAATTTGAGGGCGACCCCTGGAAGCTTTTGGTTATGGGCAGACTTTCGGCGCAATGTACCGATAAAAGGGTTAATATAGTTTCAAAAGAGCTTTTTGAAAGGTTTCCGACAGCAGAGGCTATGGCAAACGGCGATCTTTCGGAGATAGAAAATATAGTAAAGCCGTGTGGACTTTACCGAATGAAGGCTGATAATATAAGAGAAGCTTCGAGAATGCTTATCTGCGAGTTTCAAGGAAAAATGCCCGACAGTATGGAGGAGCTTTTAAGATTTCCCGGTGTTGGGCGAAAGATTGCCAATCTGCTATTGGGTGATATTTTCGGAAAGCCGGCAATAGTCTGCGATACTCATTGTATCAGAATCTGCGGAAGATTGGGGCTTTATCCTGAAAGCTTGAAAGATCCCGCGAAAATTGAAAAAATACTCAAAGAGCTTATTTCTCCCGAGGAAGGAAGCGACTTTTGCCACAGAATAGTGTTCTTCGGCAGGGAAATATGCACGGCAAGATCGCCAATGTGTGAAGGGTGCCCTCTTTATGACCTTTGCAAAAGGGGAGGGTATGGGAAATGAGAGAAAAAATAACTGTTAAATTTCCTATAATAGTCGAGGGAAAGTATGATAAAATCGCACTTTCAAGCCTCGTAGATGCAACGATAATCACAACAGAAGGGTTTTCTATATTTAATAACAAAGAAAAGCAAAAGCTCTTAAGAAAACTGTGCTCCGACGGTGCGATACTTATTACCGACTCTGATGGCGGTGGAAAACAGATTCGTTCTTTTCTTTCGGGTATTCTGCCAAAGGATAAAATTTACCACCTTTACATACCCCAGATAGAGGGAAAGGAAAGAAGAAAAAGAAACGCGTCTAAGGCAGGTTTTTTAGGAGTTGAGGGAATGAATCCCGATGTGATTTTGAAGCTGCTTACTCCTTTCGAAACCGATAAAATAACGAAAAAAGATGGAAAAATAATAACTAAAGTTGACTTTTTCCAGGATAAACTCACAGGATTTCCCGATTCTTCAAAAAAAAGACAGGCTCTATGCAAAGCTGCGGATCTGCCTCATGATATGACTCCGAACAGACTCATTGAGGCTTTGAATCTTCTTTATGGCTACGAGGAGTATAAAAATCTTCTTTTAGGTCTTACGGAAGAATAAAAAATATAAAATAAGGAAAACAACAATGGAAAATCATCTTTTAGGGAAGAAAATTATCTTTGACGGTGACAGTATCTGTCATGCAACCAGCGAAACTGCCGAGAAAAACCGCGGTTGGGCATACAGAGTAGGCGAAAAATTCGGCATGGAGTGGTACAACGTCGGAATCTCCGGCGGAACGATTACCGCAGAAATGTATTACGGTGAAAATCACTATCCTCGCCACTGGGTGTCAAGAAATATTGACAAAATCCATGAAAATCACCCCGAACTTGATTATCTTATCATCGAGGGCGGAACAAACGATGCAGACCTTCTTGACAAAGAGCCGGAGAGATTTGGCGAATACAGTCTTTCCGATTATAGCGGAAATTATGATGATTCAACCTTTACCGGCGCTCTTGAAAGCCTTTTCTTCAAGGCTTTGAGTTACTATCCTCAAATTAAAATCGGTTATATCGTAGCTCCCAAGATGGGAAGACCCGACATCGGTTACGGCCCTGAATATAAGCGTCGCCGCTTCTTCGTAAGAGCTATTGAGATATGCAAAAAATGGGGTGTTCCTTATATTGATTTGTGGGAGTCGTCACCTCTTAACCCCTCTCTGACGGCTCATTTCGATCCTTCTCTTGATCCCGACGGCAACAGAGCCGCAGGAAAGCTTTATATCGACGGTCAGCATCTTACTAAAGAGGGATACGATGCCGTTTCCGGCCCTATCGGACAGTGGATATTCGGACTTTGATAAAGTTTTTTCGGTATAGCGAGACAAGGCAGCGAGAATAATAAAACAAGGCAATTTTACAAAAAGGAGTATTTTAATGTCAAACATCTGGCACGACATATCGCCAAGCAGAATTTGCGCAGAGGATTTTATCTGCGTTATCGAAATATCCAAGGGCAGCAAGAAAAAGTACGAGCTTGATAAGGAGACGGGATATATAATTCTTGACCGTATTCTTTATACATCTACGCATTATCCTGCGAATTACGGCTTTATTCCCCGAACCTTTGGGGACGATGGCGACCCTCTTGACGTGCTCCTTATCTGTGTAGAGCCTCTTGAGCCTATGTCACTTGTGAGAGCCTATCCGATAGGCGTTATTTCTATGATGGACAACGGCAAACGTGACGAAAAGATAATCGCCATACCATTTAACGATCCGAATTATAACAAATATACCGATATAAGTGAGCTTCCCTCTCATATTTTTGAGGAAATGCGTCATTTCTTCTCGGTTTATAAGAATTTGGAGCATAAGGAAACAGCGGTTGATGAGGTAAGTCCCAGAGCCGAGGCAATAAAGATTATTAACGAGGCAATAGAGTACTATAAGAAATCGTTTTGTGAAAAATGATAGCGTTTTTTAAAATGCAGATAAAGGCCGAGATTATCTCGGCTTTTTCTTTTTGCTTTGATAAATATTTTCCCTATATTCTTTAATGAATTTTAATTTTTTGCGTATTGAAAGTTTAAAATATTTATGGTATAATTATAATGGATTCGTATGTGTTGTTAAAAACGCAAACAAAAGAGGATAGAGTGAAAGTTTTGCAACATCTAAACGTAAGATTTGTGGTTTTTAACCGAAATTTTTGAGGTTTTGCACCTTATTCCAAGTTGCCGTAAATCACGATGCCGAAAATTGATTTGCAATCTGTGCGGTCGCCTATGGCGACAGAATGGAGATTAAAATGAAAATACTTGTTGTTGATGATGAAGCCGAAATAAGGACTATACTCGGTATTTTGCTTCGTAACGTTGGGCATACCGTTATTGACGCCCGAGACGGACTTGCTGCCGTTCAAGCTGTGGAGCGAGACAAGGAAATCGACCTTATTATAATGGACGTTATGATGCCGAAGCTTTCGGGAATTGACGCTACTGCCGAAATACGTCGTTTTTCCAACGTTCCGATTCTTTTCCTGACGGCAAAATCTTTGGATTCGGATAAGGAGAAGGCTTATGCCGAGGGCGGAGACGATTATATCGTTAAGCCTTTTTCCTCGAAGGAGCTGCTTTTGAAGGTCGATGCTCTGACACGCAGATATAACAGCTACGGTTCAAAGCAGAAAACCGATTGCGAGAGCATAATGCTAAAGGACGGAGTGGAGATTTTCCCCGTCGAGCGAAGAGTAGAAAAAAACGGCGCGGAGATAGACGTTAAGGACAGAGAAACCGACCTTCTTATCTATCTTGCCGAAAACAGAGGCAGAACTGTAAGCCCCTCTGAACTTTACGAAAAGGTTTGGGGAGAGATGTCGCTTCCCTCATCGAACAATACCATAACCGTACACATTCTTAATTTGAGAAGAAAGCTGGAGGATGACCCGTCAGACCCCAAGCTTATCCGCACAGTTTGGGGAAGGGGATATAGGATTGACTAAGGAAACAAAAGGCTATAAAAAAATCTTTCATTCGCTTTATGTAAAGCTTCTTTTTGTTATATTCTTTTGCTTGGGTATAAGTGTATTTGCTTTTTTCCTAGGCAGATATATAGGAAATCGCTATATTGATAACGTATATAAAAGCGAGGAAATGAAAAGCAGCAGAGAAGAGGAACGAATCGAAGCGCTGAGAGAATACGTGCTTGAAAACAGACTTTCTTCCGAGGACACCGACAAAATTGCGCAGTGGTCTAAGGAAAACAGATACGTTTATTTGCTTATATATAAAAATAATGAGCTTTTCTTCTCCTCGGATATGCTTCCTGAAGAAAATCAGGGTGATGCAGAAGAGGATACCGGCGAAGAAGAGGGCGTGGGTGATGAAAATACAAACGGCTCGGATACAAGCTTCGGTTCGGGTATTACCGTTCAGTTCCCTACGAGAGAAGAGCTTAAAAAATATGCGGAGAAAAACGGACTTTACGAGCTGGAAATGAGCGACGGAGTGCTTCTTGCGTCTATTGCCGAGTTCTCGGAATATCTGTATTATGACTTGGTAAATATTCTCAGCCTTGCGTTCGCAATGCTTTTACTTGCCATAGGACTTATACTCTACTTCAAACGCATTCTTTCAAGAATTAAAAGACTTGATAAGAGTGTTATGGTGGTTGCGGGCGGTAATATCAATACGCCGATAGAGTATAGTGGCTACGACGAGATAGCAAGACTTTCTGGAAACGTGGAAAATATGCGTTGCTCCATTCTTCAGGGAATTGAGGAGGAGAGGAGAGCCAGAAGGGCAAACACCGAGCTTATAACCGCTATGTCTCACGATATAAGAACTCCTCTTACGGTGCTTTTAGGATACCTTGACGTTATGAAAAGCTCATCGCAGGACAAGAATATGCTGAGTTACGTTGAGGCATCTGAAAAGACTGCTTTAAGGCTTAAAAACCTTTCGGACGATCTGTTTAACTACTTTTTGGCCTTTGGAAGCACGAAGGAAAATCTTGAACTTGAGGAATATGATGCATCAACCCTCTTTGATCAGATTATTTTGGAGCAAACGGTGCTTCTTTCCGAGGTGGGATATGACCTTAGGATTACCAGAGAAAACGAGGCAGCTTCTGCTGATATGACGGTGGTAACCGATGCCCCGAAGCTTACGAGAATTGTGGATAACCTTTTCTCCAATCTGAAAAAGTACTCGGATAAATCGAAGCCTATTGAGATTTTTACAAACTACAAAGACGATAGATTTATTC
This sequence comes from Eubacteriales bacterium, assembly GCA_045636445.1. Taxonomy (GTDB): domain Bacteria; phylum Bacillota; class Clostridia; order Oscillospirales; family CAG-272; genus UBA1740. Next base: position 7,798 of record JAZTXO010000116.1, read on the forward strand.
TTGAAATAATCAATTACACAGCCGAAGACGCCTTCGAGGTGGAAAGCAACGGAATAGGACTTAAAACCTGTGTAAGACTTGCTTCTCTTCTTGGGGGAGGCTTTGAGTATACCGACCTCGGAAAACGCTTTAAGACGGTTTTGACTCTTAAGCTTTCCTCGGGTAGTGAACGGTAAAGGTGATTATGCTTAAATTTTTGACTACAAATACCACCTCTCCTGCAAAAATTGCCGACAGACTCTCTGCGGCAGGAGACAGAGACGAAATACTTGAAATTATAGAATCCTTTCTTCCTTTTACCGAGGAGGGTTGCTCCTTTGGCTTTGCAGAGGTTGGGGGAAATCTTTTGGTCAGGATCTTTGACGGTGAGGAATACGCATTCGTTTACCCAATAGCTTTAAGTGAGGATTGCGACGAGAGAGTGGCGATTACCGAAATCGCAAGATATGCGGTAAGAGAGGAAATCCCACTCAATTTTTGCGATGTGAGCGAAGAGGGGGCGGAGCTTATCGAGGATATTTTCCGTTTTACCGAAACATACGGTGACGAGGAGAGTCTTGGGGTAAGAGTCCTAACGGAAATTTCTCTTCTTGAGGAAGAGCCGACCTTAAATGCAGACGAGCTGTCGCTTTCCCCGATTACCGATGCGGACATAGAGAAGTATGCCGCTCTTTGCCAGGATAGGGATTTAAACAAGTATTGGGGTTATGATTATCGGGAAGATAATTCGGATGCAGACGGAGAGTATTTTCTTCGCGCGGCACGAGAGGGATTTGCCCTTGGAACGTCTCTTTCTCTTGCAGTAAGGCTTCGGGGTGAATTTATAGGCGAGGTCTGCCTTTGGGGCTTTGACTTTATGGGAAGCGCTTCCTTTGGCTTCAGGCTTCTTCCGAATTTTCACAAAAAAGGCCTTGGAAAAAAGACGATGAAGCTTATTTTAGCTCTCGGTGACGAGATAGGACTCAAGGAAATAAAAGCTTCGGTAAAAAGGGAAAATATACCCTCGCTTCGCATACTTGAAAAAGAAATGGACTTTGTTTCGTCCGAAAATAATATAAACAATTATTTACATATTTACTAAATCAAAAAAGCATCGGGAAAGGAGAGAGTATGAAAAAATGCGTTATAGGAATACTTGCTCACGTTGACGCAGGTAAGACTACTCTCACGGAGGCGTTGCTTTTCAGGTCAGGTACTCTTTCAAAGTTGGGAAGAGTTGATAAAAGGGATGCCTACCTTGATACTCATTCTCTTGAAAGAGAGAGGGGAATTACCATATTTTCAAAGCAGGCTTGCTTTGAGACCGAAGCTCTTTCGGTAACGCTTCTCGACACTCCCGGACATATCGACTTTTCCTGCGAGGCAGAGCGCGCCCTTTCGGTGCAGGACTATGCCATACTTATAATCAGCGCTGACGACGGAGTTACCGCGCATACCAAAACTCTTTGGCATCTTCTTGCTTCAAGAAGAATACCCACCTTTATTTTTGTCAATAAGACCGATATTTCCGAACGTAGAAGAGAGGCCGTGCTTGATGAGTTAAGAACGGTACTTTCCGGCGGTTGCGTTGACTTTTCAAATGATACCTCTCCCGATTTCTACGAGGCCGCAGCAGGATGCGACGAGAGGCTTATTGAGGAATTTTTTGAAACAGAATCCCTTTCTGTCACGTCAATTTCCGAGGCGATTCGTCAAAGAAAAATATTCCCCTGCCTTTTCGGCTCTGCTTTAAAGCTTCGCGGAGTTGACGAGCTTCATTTGGCTCTTGATAAATACGTTGTAGAAAAGAAGTATTCCGACACCGTTTTCGGTGCAAGAGTATATAAAATAGGCAGAGATGCCCAGGGAAAAAGACTTACCTATCTTAAGGTTACGGGCGGAAATATTAAGCCCAAGGACACTCTTTCCTTAAGGCTTCAAAGCGGTGAAACGGTTACCGAAAAGGTCGAGGAAATAAGAATATATTCGGGCGATAAATACAAAAGTGTAAACCAAGCCTTACATTCTCAAGTGGTGGCTATTCTTGGACTTGAATCCACCTATGCGGGAATGGGACTAGGCTCGGAGGCTGACGACAGGGTGACGCTTACACCCGTTTTGGATTACCGAATGATACTCCCGAAGGACAAAAGTCCATACGAAACCTTTATGCGGCTTATGGTTCTTACCGAGGAGGATCCGTCTCTTGCGATTTCGTACGAAAACCGAACTCATGAAATAAGAGTCCGCCTTATGGGCGAGATTCAGCTTGAGGTTTTGACGAGAGTTATTGCCGATCGCTTCGGAATAGACGTGAAATTTGACGAGGGCAATATTTTATACAAGGAAACGGTAGCCGACAGTGTTATAGGCAGGGGACATTTTGAGCCGCTGCGTCATTATGCCGAGGTGCATCTTCGTCTTGAACCGCTGCCTGAGGGAAGCGGAATAGTTACCGCTACCGAATGTCCTACCGACACTCTTGCGCTAAATTGGCAAAGGCTTATAATCACCCACCTTGAAGAAAAGGCGCACAGAGGTGTTCTGACCGGAGCGCCTTTGACCGATGTGAAAATCACCGTTATAGCGGGAAGAGCTCACGTAAAGCATACCGAGGGCGGTGACTTTAGGCAGGCGACCTACCGCGCGGTCCGTCAGGGGCTTATGAAGGCGGAGTCGGTACTGCTTGAGCCTACCTTTGATTTCAGAATAGAACTGCCTAGAGATTATCTCGGCAGAGCGATGAACGATATTACCAATATGCACGGAAGAAGCGAAGCTCCCGAATTTTTAGGCGAGGTCGCAATACTTGAGGGTAACTGTCCTGTTGCCACAATGCGTTCATATTCTTCCGAGCTTCGAGCATATACAAGGGGAGAGGGAAGAATCACTATGAGAGTAGGCCCTTATATGCCCTGCCACAACGCTGAAGAGGTTATTGGTAAAATCGGATATGATCCAATCCTTGACGAGCGTAATCCCACAAGCTCTGTGTTCTGTAAGGCGGGCGCGGGATATTCTGTACCCTGGGATGAGGCTGACTCGCTTATGCATATAGATACAGGCGAGAAAAAGCTAGTTTCCGAGCCTATAGAATATACCGCAAGAGTCAGAGAAAAGCTGGATTACCGAGGCACACTTGAAGAGGACAAGGAGCTTATGCGTATTTTCGAGAGTACATACGGCAAGGTGAAGCGCCGTTCTGCTCCCGAAAGGGTGGAAAACAAAGCCCCCGAAGTAAAAAAGCCTCCGAAGCCTCAAAAGTTAAAGCCAAAGGGCGAGGATTATCTTATAATCGACGGCTACAACTTCATTTTCGCAACAGAATATCTTCGTAAGATTGCAGAGGCGGATTTCGCCAGAGGCAGAGACACCCTTATACGGATGATGTGCGACTATTCGGCATTCCATAGAATAAAAACCGTAATCGTATTTGATGCATATAAGCGTCATGGCGGTGAGGGAAGCGTAGAGGAAATAGGTCGGGTTACTGTGGTGTACACCAAGGAATCCCAGACTGCCGATGCGTTTATCGAGCGAACCACTTATGATATTGCGAACGATCATACCGTAAGAGTGGTTACTGGCGACCTTCAGGAACAGCTTATAGTTCTCGGAAGCGGGGGACTGCGTGTTAGTACCTCGGAATTTTGGAATGAGCTTGAAGAAACCGCACTTATGATAAAGGAAAAAATCGAAGAATATACAAAATGATTTTTAAATCAAAAATTTTAAAAGGAGAACGGCTTTGAATTTAATTAAAGACAAAATTATCGAATCGGTCAAGTCGGTATTGCCAATAGCTCTTATAGTTTTCGCTCTGAGCATTACCATTGTACCAACCGAGGCAGATCATATGCTTCTGTTCCTTATAGGCGTTGTTTGCCTTGTTTTCGGTATGAGCCTGTTTACTGCGGGAGCTGAAATGTCAATGCAGCCCCTCGGCTCAAAGGTAGGTATTACCATAGCTCAAAACGGCAAAGTATGGCTTATAGCCCTTGTCAGCTTCATAATAGGTATTCTTGTTACCATATCCGAGCCCGACCTGATTATACTTGCAGACCAGGTAGGAAGCGAAGATTTGGTTTACGTTGTATCTATTGGCGTTGGTATCTTCCTTATGATTGCCGTTTTGCGTATCGTTTTCGGAATAAGCCTCACTCTCCTTATGATACTTTTCTATCTTGCAGCGTTTATTATGGCGTTCTTCGTTTCGCCTACATTCCTGCCTCTTGCATTCGACTCGGGCGGAGTTACCACAGGGCCTATGACCGTTCCCTTTATTATGTCTATCGGCGCAGGTGTTTCAGCGGCAAAAATCTCGGCTGACAACCGTGACGATTCCTTCGGTATCACAGGTCTTTGCAGTATCGGCCCTATAATTGCGGTTCTTGCTATGGGAATTATCAGCGACTCGGAGGGTGGATATACTCACCCCGATATTCCGGTTTTGGAAAACACGCGTGAGAGTGCTTTGCATTACGGTCACTCCCTGCTTGAGCATGGCGTTGACGTTCTTAAGGCATTGCTTCCCATAGTTGTTTTCGCTATCCTTTTCCAGCTTATTTCCAGAGCATTCAACAAGGTGCAGCTTATAAGAATGGCAATAGGTATCGTTTACGTTATCGTTGGACTTTCCATATTCTTAACCGGCGCAAACGTTGGCTTCGTGCCTATGGGTACTGCTATCGGAAACAAGCTTTCGGACGTTTTCTTCGGACTTCCCTTGATTCCGATAAGTATGCTTCTCGGTTACTTTATAGTAAAAGCCGAGCCTTCGGTTTACGTTCTTAATAAGCTGGTTGAAAATATGAGCGCAGGTGCAATTTCGGGAAAAACCACAGGCTTCGGTCTTTCCGTGGGTGTGTGCGCGGCTCTCGGTCTTGCAGCCGTTCGTATTATAACGGGTATAAACATACTCTGGTTTCTTATTCCCGGCTATATTATAGCTCTTACTCTTTCGTTCTTCGTTCCCAAGATATTCGTGGGTATTTCCTTCGACTCGGGCGGAGTTGCAAGCGGTACTATGATGAGCGCATTCGTTCTTCCGCTTTGTATGGGAGCTTGCGACGCTATTGAGAGCGCAAACGTTATGACTGACGCTTTCGGCTGTGTTGCTCTTGTTGCTATGGCTCCTATTATCGCAATACAGATATGCGGTCTTGCATACAAGCTTAAAACAGAAGACAGAGCGCGTAAGTTCGTTTCGGCAAGTGAGACCTTTATTGATTACGGCTATCGCGATACCGAACCCGAAAAGACCGAAAAGATATACACAGTAAAGCAAATAAAGGTGAAGGAAGGAGCAAAAAATGAAAAAAACGGCTGAAGATAAGCGTGTAAAGCTCCTTGTTGGAATTATAAACCGTGAGGACGAGGAGCGTCTTACCGAAATAATTAACGAGCAGTGCGTTGCCGTTCATTTTTCGGGACTTGGTCACGGAACAGCGCATTCAAGCTATATGACCTATTTCGGATTCAACGAAATAGATAAAAAGATGACTCTTTCCCTAATACCGGGAAAGCTTGAGCATACTATTTTAAGCGAGATAGGACACGGGCTTAAGCTTTACCTTGTAGGACGAGGAATAGCGTTTACCGTTCCTCTTTCGGGAATTTCAAATATTATTAACGAAGCGATAATTTCGGGGGTAGAGAAGTCCGACAAGGCACTCACACGCCAATCCCCCATTTCCAAGAAAAAGGAGAAAAAAAGTATGCACGAGCTTGTAATCGCAGTGGTTGACAGAAAATATACCGATGTGGCTATTGAGGCGGCAAAGACTGCCGGAGCTACAGGCGCTACCGTATTCCATACAAAGAGCGTAAATAACCGAAAGGCTGCGCAGCGTATAGGTACTACCATAAGCCAGGAGACCGATAGCGTTCTGTTCCTTACGACTCTTGAATATAAAACCAAAATTATGGAAGCCGTAAGAGATGCCGCAGGTCTTAAAACCGAGGGCGGAGCCGTAATATTCTCTCTTCCCGTTGACGACCTTGTTGGTATCGGACGCTTCGAAGATTATATCGACGGAGAAGAAAACGACAAGTAAAGTTTGCAAAATATAGGATTTGGAGTCTGCTTATGAAAAAAATATGCAGAATGTTCTTTTCAAGATATGCGATTTCGGCAATAGCGATTTTAATTCAGGTTGCTGTAATGGTATATCTGTTCATAACTGCTGCCGCAGAGGGATTTTATATTTCTCTTGCGTCAATGCTGTTAAGTATTTTTGCTTTTTTAAGTCTTGTAAACAAAGAAACCAATCCGGAATATAAAATTCCCTGGTCCTTCATCATTCTTACTCTTACGCCCGTAGGAGCAATACTTTATTTTCTGTTTTATAAGCGTAAGCTTACTAAAAAGGAGACAAAAAGGCTGAGAAGCGTTTTTGGAAGAATGAGAAGAACGAGTCTTTCCTACGACGGACTATCCGAACTTATAAAAACCGATCCCGGCGCTGCGGGTAAAGCAAGGCTGATTTTAAACAACGACGTTCTTGCCGGAGTATATGACAAAACCGAATCGGTAATATTCAATACTGGAGAGGACTACTTCGCATCTTTAAAAAAGGATCTTTCGGAAGCGAAAAAGTATATTTTTCTCGAGTATTTTATAATCAGCGAAGGAAAACTTTGGACAGAGATACACGAAATTCTAAAAGAAAAGGCAAAGGAAGGCGTTGAGGTAAGGCTTCTTTATGACGACGTGGGATGTATGAAAACTCTCCCTTCAAGATATGAGCGTACCTTACGGTGCGACGGTATTAAGGCGTATCGCTTTTCCAGAGTCAGCCCCAGAGTTTCCTCTATTCACAATAACCGCGACCATCGAAAAATCTGCATTATCGACGGAAAATACGGCTATACGGGCGGTGTGAATATTGCCGACGAGTACGCAAATTACATAGTTAGGTGCGGTTATTGGAAGGATGGCGGAATCCGACTTTCGGGTGATAGCGTTTTAGGACTTCTTAAGTTGTTTTTGTCCCTTTGGGATCTTACCGTCGGAACTGACAGCGATTATAAGAGCCTATCGGAGAGCGTTATTCCCGCAGAAAAGCCAGACGGCGGATATTATATTCCCTTTGGATCGGGGCCTTCTCCTATTTACAGACGGAGCGTTGGCGAGGACGTTTTTAGAACTCTTATTAACCAGGCAGAAAAGTACGTATACATAACTACCCCATATCTTATTATTGACCACGACCTGACCGAAGCTCTTGTTGGAGCAGCTATGAGAGGTGTTGACGTAAGAATAATTACACCTAATATTCCGGACAAAAAGTATATCAAGATAATGACGAAAAGCGCCTATCCCGAACTTAGCTCCAGCGGTGTCAAGATATACGAATACATACCCGGTTTCATACACGAAAAAACTCTTATCTGTGATGATAAATATTTGGTTGTAGGAACAATAAACTTTGATTACAGAAGCTTTGTTCACCATTTCGAGGATGCAGTTCTTATCTGCTCTTCGCCTATAATTCCGCGTCAAAGAGAGGAATTTAAGAAAACTCTCAAGATTTGCGAAAGGGTGGATTTCGCATTGACAAGGCTGACGTTTACCGAATGGATATTCAAAATAGGTATGCGAATTTTTGCACCTCTTCTGTAAAAAAATAGCAAAATCACCGCAAAATACAACAAAAGAACGCATTTTTATACATATTTGCGTTCTTTTTTTATTATATAAACCGTAATTTAGGCGGAATTTGTCAAAAAAATATTGACATATTTTTCATAAAGTTATATAATGTTACATATCACCCAAAAGAAAGGAAATTCTTATGGAAAATAATACCAAGTTTTGTACATCTTGCGGTAAGCAGATTCCTGCTGACGCACAGTTTTGTTCCGGTTGCGGTGCTCCTCAGGCTGTGGCTGAAGCTCCCCAGAACGCAGAGACTGTTGTAGCAGAGACACCTGTTGAAAATTACGCACCCGCAGCGCAAACAGCTCCCAAGGGTGGGGTAAGTGTAATCTTAACCAAGATACTCTCTCCTCTTATCGTTGCATCTATCGCCCTTATAATGTTTATAACCGCATTTCTTCCCGTTATTAAGATCAGTACGGGAACAGACAAGAGTGATTCCGTTTACAAGATCGGCGCTTTTAATGCCGTAACCTTTATGTTCGATAGCCTCAAGTCGGTTGAGAGCGAGGATTTGCAGGACTCGCTTCTTTATGCAAAGTTTGAGGACAACTACGAGCTTCTTTACGATGAAGTCAAGGATCTTGATATAGATGATTTTGACAGCTATAACGAGCTTCCCGCAAGAGTTAAAAAACTTATGAATAAGACCTTCATTCTTCAGACAAGAATGGAGCTTCAGAGCGAGGAGACCAAGACAAATCTTTCCATCGTTATTGCAGGTCTTACTGCTCTTCTTTACATTGTTGCTTCTGTTGCATTCTTCGCATTTGCGCTTCTTAACCTTGTTAAGGCTCTTACAGCAAACTCCGACGAGGAAGCCAAGGGTACAATCGAGCAGAGCAAACTCAATATGCTCTTCTTTGCAATTCCTATGGTTCTTGCAATCACTTACTTCTCCGGCATAATGAGCCTTGCTTCCATAGGAATGTCTAATGCAAGTATGTCGCTCGCCGGCGCTGCTTCATTCACCTTTGTGGTAGTATTCCTTGCGTTTGCCGCAAGCGTTGCGCTTGAAATCGTTTTCAATTTGGAAAAGTTTATAAGCACAGTTAAAGAAAAGCTTATGAAGCTTATAGGCGTTGGAGCAGCTCTCGTTCTTTCGGTAGCTCTGCTTATCGCTCTTTCCTCTCCTATACTTACCGCTGCCGTTTCGGCTAAATTTGGCGGAAGAAACAGCGAAAAGACCGTAAACATTCCTCTTGAAACCTCTTATTTTGCAGGTCTTGGTATGACCGAGGACGAAAAGGAATATGCTGATGAGAGGTTTGAAAGAGACGAGGATGTAAAGAGCTACGCTGTTGAAAATCTCTTCGACGATTTCGAGTATTATACAACAAAGCAGATTAAAGACGGCAAAGCAAATTCCGACAACCTGGACTTTGTAAATGGCGTTTCGGTCTATGCGGGTATATACAAGACTAATTTCATCTACGGACTTATAGCTCTTCTTTACATTGTTGCATTTGCTCTTTCTGCTTACGGTGTGTGGTCTAGCCTTGTAGCTATCGTAAACGGCAAGAAGATAGGCCCCTCGCTTACTCTTGCAAACGCAATCGTAGTAGCTGTTGCCGTTGTTCTCGCTCTTGTTTTCGCAATGGCTGTAAACGGCGCGGTTAAGGGCTTTGAAATTGACGATTACTCTCTTGGACTTTCCTTTGGCGCTATATGCGCGCTTCTCTTTGCGGCCGGAGCAAAGGCTTGCGAAGTGGTTCTCGGCAAAATGGAAGCTAAGGTAGCTATCCCGGTTGCAGAAGCTCCTGCAGAAACTGCTGAAGCTCCCTCTAACGAGGAAAATATTTAATTTAAAGTTTTACAAAGAACGGAGAATTTTCGAATTTTCCGTTCTTTTTTTGTTGATTTTTCAGTGAGATATGTGATATAATGTGTATAAAGGTTCATATCGACTTTCAAAGCTTTTGGGAGAAGAAAGATGAGAAAATTTTTAAAAAAATTCAATATAGAAATAAGTAAAGACTATCCCGAAATATTCAAAGTGGCAAAGGAGCAGCTTGAGGAGCGAGGAAATGAGATTTTTCACTTTGAAAAATACCGAGCTTTTGATAAAATGGAGGGTGACATAGCCTCTCTTCGCGACTCTCTTGCGAGGGAAAGCGACAACGCTCTTTACTGCTATATTTTAAGCACGGCGCTCCGCCTTGGCGAAGATGGGCTTGTTTCTGAAATTTCAAATCCCCATAAGTCGCTCCTTGATGAAAAATACGATATTTTGCCCCTTTTCGGACTTCTTGACCTTGTTCCGGATATGCTCTCGATCCACAATGAAAGAGGACTTCCCGAGCAGGTAAGCCGGGACAGTCTGGAAATGTTTGAAAATCAGGTTGGCGACTATATTCTCTTAAATCACAGATACGGCATCTCGGATTACGTTAGCTGGATGTGGGGTTTTCTTCGCGGCGACATTATCCGTATCGGCAGATTCAATTTTGAAATATGTAAATACAGCTTCCCCTACCGCATCTTTAAAAGGGGAGAGGAGACCACGGCTTTATATACCGAGGGAATGAGTGAAAACTGCGATTTTTACTTCGGTGCGGCAGCAGAGGGCGGTGAGAAAATCTCTCTTGCAAAAAGCGAGTGGAAACCTATCCTTTCGGGAGGCGAGAGGGTTGTCAGCGTGCATATTCCAACGGGCGGTCCTTTTCCCTCGGAGGTGTGCGACAGAGATTTTGGACTTGCCGGAGAAATAATAACGAAATCCTACGGTGAAATATCAGCCTTCGTTTGTCACAGTTGGCTTCTCGACCCGAAAATCAAGGAGCTTCTCGGAAAGGAGACTAATCTCACCCGTTTTGCGGATAGATTCTTTATAATTCCTGCAAGATCAAGCGGCGCTGATGTTTACGAGTACGTTTGGTCAAAAAAGAAACCCTGCGACCCTTCCGAGCTTGACGAGAGCACCAGCTTAAAGCGGGTGATAAAGGCATATTTGTCAAGCGGCGGATATATATACGGCGCTTATGGCGTATTGCGTTAGGTGATAAGGATGAATGAGATAATTATTCCCGACAGCCTGCATATAGTAATTGACGATCTTGGCTGGTTTGAGGGACGCGACGAGAGAAGTGATGGCGGCCCGTCAAGAACGGCTATGCCAAGAAGACACTGCCATTTTGATTAAAGTAACTCCTAAAGAAAAAGTGATTGAAATATGGTGAGGAAATAAAATTATGGTAACCTTTGAGCAGATAAAAAATGACAAGGCAATTAAAACCTATATAACAAAGGCGGACGAGTCGCTTTCGGCTCTTGGTTTTACAGAGCATAGCTTTGCCCACGTTATGAAGGTTGCGGACACAGCATCCGGGCTTCTTTCGGCTCTCGGTTATAGCGAGAGGGAAGCAGAACTTGCGAAAATCGCAGGCTATATGCACGATATAGGTAATCTTGTAAACCGTATAGACCATTCGCAAAGCGGCGCTCTTATGGCTTTCAGACTTCTTGACAATATGGGAATGGAGGCAGATGAAATTGCCGACATAGTAACCGCAATAGGCAACCACGACGAGGGAACGGGCGTTCCGGTAAGTCCTATGGCTGCGGCGATTATCTTAGCTGACAAGTCCGACGTAAGACGCAGCAGAGTAAGAAACACCGACGAAAAGAACTTTGATATTCACGACAGAGTTAATTACTCGGTAATCGACTCCCACCTCCGTCTTGATACCGATAAAAAAGAGGTAAGACTTACTCTCAAAATTGATACCTCGGTAGGTTCGATTATGGATTATTTTGAGATTTTCCTTGGCCGTATGACTCTTTGCCGCAAGGCTGCCGAGAAGCTCTCGTTAAGCTTTAAGCTTACTATAAACGACCAGAATTTCATATAAATGTAAATTAAAGGTTGCAAAAATCTGACAAACGGAGGGATATATGTCTTTTGAAATTATAGATTTTCATACTCATCCATTTAATAAGAAAACGGGAAACTTCTGTTTTTACGAAGGAAGCGTAAATTCCGAAGAGGATTTTCTTTCCGACCTTTGCAAATCAGGAATCTCTCGCTTTTGCGGAAGTGTAATAGATAAAGAACAAAGAGATTTTTCCGGAGTCCTCGAGGGCAATAGAGCAGCTCTTGAGCTTTCGGAAAAATACGGTGAAAAATACATTCCCGGAATACATATTCACCCCGATTTTGTTGATGAATCGGAAAGGGAGATTGCCAAAGCCTACGACAAAGGCGTTCGCCTTATAGGTGAGCTTGTGCCATATCATCACGGCTGGAAGTACGACCACCCGAGACTTCCCGAGCTTATGGAGTGCCTTGACGGCCGAGATATGGTTATAAGCATTCATTCAAACGACTCCGACCTTGCTTCTTTGGAAAAGCTTGCCGCAGATAATCCCGAAAAGATCTTTGTTTTTGCCCATCCCGGAGATATTCCGAGAGTAAAAGGACATATCGAGATAATGAAAAGACGCGAAAACGTTTGCCTTGACCTTTCGGGCACAGGACTTTTCCGATACGGAGTTTTGAAGCATTTCTGCGACTCGGTTGGAGCTGATAGAATTCTCTTTGGCACAGATTATCCAATCTGCAATCCCGAAATGTACGTAAGAGCCGTTATGTTTGAAAAAATTTCCGACAGAGAAAAGGAGCTTATCCTTTCTAAGAATGCAAAAAGGCTTCTTAAGCTGTAAAAACAATAAAGAGCGTGTGCTTTTTTGCACTCGCTCTTTTTACTTAAAAAAAGCACTCCTAAGACCGAAGCTTTGGAGTGCTTAATAAATATTAAACGTAAATTTCAACGTTTGCGTTGAGCTTACCTTTTTTGGAGGTAGAATCAAAGCCGAGATATATAAGTCTGCCGTATCCCCTTGCGGTGATTTTGTCGCCTACCTTCGGTGTGTATGAGGTGGAGTCGATTTCTCTGCCGTTAACGAAAACAAGTCCTCTCTTAAACAACCCTTGGGCATCATCTCTTGAAAGAGAAAAGGTTTTTGCAAGTACCGCATCAAGCCTTTCGCCGGAGAGCTGAATACGCCTTATTTCGGTTTTGAAAAGTTCGCCCTCGGGAAGCTCTTTTGCAATGCTTACTGTTACTGCGGTATGCTTTATCTGCGTCAGGGAATCCATAATATAAGTTGAAATATCTCTTTTCGCAAAAAGATAGCCGATATTGTCCCTTATAACTATATCTCCCAGCACCTCTCGTTCAATTCCGAGACTCATAAGCGAGCCGAGAAAGTCTCTGTGAGTCAGCTTGTCGGCAAATTTTTCGCTTTTAGGCTTTATCATAAGCGTAACGATGGGAAATTCCTCTTCGTACCCAAGCTCCTCGGATGAGCCGAAGCGTATCATTACTCTCTCTGCCCCCAAAGCTCCGCCAAAAGCAGAGTAGGATATTCCTCTTATTTCGTTTTTTATCCCGTTAAAGCAGGATTGCTCCGCAAGACCGAGAAAATCCGTAAAGGTGAAATATCCCTGCTCCGAACGTTTAGCAAGTTCGATAAATCTCCGCTTTAAGAGATCAAGCTCTTCGCTCATAATACCTTGTCTACGGGGTAGAGAATTTTAAGCTGATTTACCTTGCTCTCGTATGCCTTGCGACGCTTTTCGGAGAGAAGAGCTTCCTTGATTTCTGCCGCAATATCTGCATAGGGGGTAACGGTATTGTCGTTCTTTGCGTTAAGCTTTATTAAGTGATAACCGAACTGGGTTTTTACGGGAGTCTTGGTAATTTCGCCAACTTCCATTGCAAATACTGCCTCGTCAAATTCGGGAACCATCTGTCCCTTGCCGAAATCACCGAGATTTCCACCGTTGTCCTTGGAGGGGCAGGAGGAATGCGCCTTTGCCGCATCCTCGAAGCTTACTTCGCCTGCGTTGATTTTAGCGATAAGCTCTGCTGCAAGTTCCTCGGAGTCAACGAGGATATGACTTGCGTTTACGGTTTCACCGGTTTCAAACTGCGCCTTGTTTTCCTCGTAGTATGCCTTTGCTTCAGCCTCGGTAACCGAAACGGAAGCGAAAACCTTCTCTGCAGCATAGTTGGCAAGAAGACTTTCTTTAAGCTTTGCAAGCTGCGCCTTAAACTCAGGCTCTGCCTCGAAAAGATTTCTCTTTGCGTCAAGGAGAAGAAGTCTGGAGCTTATAAGCTGCTCAAGAACCATTTTTCTACCCTCGGGATTGTTGTAGCTCTGACCTCTGGGGCCAAGATTTGCGAGAAATTCGTTTACGTCGGCATCTGTAATGGCAATATTGCCTACCGTTGCAAGTACCTTACTCATTTTTGTTTACCATCCTTTTATATTTATATTTTAATTTATAATTCGTTTTGCAGAACGGAAAATACCTTGTTTTTTGAAGATAATCTTAATTTTCCGATTCCGTTTTGTTATTAGACCATAGGTATCAGCCCTTTGTTCTAAGTCCTTTGGGGTAATGGTTTTTTATTCTTCCCGAACTTGCCTTTCCACCGCCAATGGGAGCGCCCTCGTAAAGAACTGCAAGATAACCCGCTGCGGCAGTTTTGGCTTCGATTTCCTCACCCTTAAGGTAGGACGAAAGTCTTTGATCACCTTTAGAAAGGTTTTCTTTGTTTTTAAACTCCTTGCCGTAGGCAGAGAAAAATTGATGATGCGGCTCGATGCGGCCTTTTTTTATTTCACCGATAGCAACTCCCGCCATAAATACCGAATATTTAGGCACGGGGCAGTTGTGAGTAACAAGCACCGCCAAATCGCCCTGGCGGATAAGTCTGCCATCCGGCATATAACCGAGGCACTCGGTAATGAATTTTTTAACCTCGGATTCCTCTTGCTTTGTAAGGGGAAGAGACTGATCCTTATAAAGGATTTCTGCCTTGTCTGCACTTTTTCTTTGAAGCAGCGCAATAAATTGCCCCTCGCCCTCGGACAGATGAGGATAAAATCTTCTGCACGTTTTTCGTTCCTCGTCCGAAAGTCCATCGGTAGGAATTCCCTCGGCAGTTACAGCTTGTATAGCCTCAATAGCGGGTACTGGCGTAAAGTCTTTTCGCTCTTTTAAAAAATATGCAATATTTTCTTCGTTTTCTTCTTTTGAGTAGGTGCAGGTGGAATAAAGAAGATAGCCGTTTTCTTTTACCAAAGGCGCAAGGTTTAAGAGAATTTCCCTCTGCCTTTTAGCGCTTGAAATTACGTTTTCCTCACTCCATTCGGTAAGTGCCTCGTCGTACTTTCTGAACATACCTTCACCGGAGCAGGGAGCGTCGCAAAGGACTAAATCGAAATAATTTGCAAACATTTCTTTGAATTTTGCCGTATCCTGCGACAAGACAAGAGCATTTTTTATACCTAGTCTTTCAAAATTGCTTACGATAATTTTTGCTCGTTTCGGTACGTACTCGTTGGATATAAGAAGTCCCTCTTCACCGATTTTTTCCGCCAACTGGGATGATTTTCCGCCCGGCGCTGCGCAAGCGTCAAGAACGCGCCAACCTCGCTTAACTTCAAGGGCGTTAACCGTTGCCATAGCTCCGGGATCTTGAACGTAAATCATTCCCGAATGATGCTCGGCAGTCGTACCTATTCCGTCGGGATTTTTAAGGATAAAGCCGTCGTTTGCGTAAGGAAGAGCTTCAAGGTCGAAGGAGTTTAATTCAAGGAAGCGGTCAACCGAAATTTTATCCTTGTTGACTCTTATACCTTTTACCGACTCTCTCTCAAGAGCCGCAGAAAAGCCTTCATATTCATTTCCGAGAATATTTTTCATTCTCTCGCTGAATTTTTCGGGTATCACAGCATATCCTCCTTCAACAAAAACTTTAAAAATTATACATTATTTTCTCCGGATTGTCAAGGTGCAAGAGTCTTTGCATTCTCAATTTTGTAAAGAATTTTAATTTTTTTAAAATATTTCATTAAGGACGCCTAAATTCGACTTAAAATTATTGCAATTTTGCTTTTTATATGTTAAAATATACATTGTAAGACTATATTTATCCAAAACGGAGGCATGACGAATGTTCGTAGACCTTTCTCACAATTACATTGTAAAAAACATTATTACCGAAAAATTCTCGGAGAGCGTTGAAAAAAAGCTTCTTCCCAAGCTTGAAGAAAAATACGGCTCTTCTCTTCTCGGCATCCAAATGTACGAGGATTATATTGCCGATGCTTTTTACGCAAGAGGCGAGTGGTATTACCCCCTCACCGTTATTCTTGCCAACGGCCCTGCAACCCTTTGGGTTAAGTGGAGAATGAAAGCAGGTAATTTCAAGGACGGTTTGCCTTACGCTTATATTGGAGAAAATCTCCTTGAGATAAATATTGCCGACGAAGTACCCTCCGAGTTTGAAGAAAAGCTCTCCGGCAGAGCAATATGCGAGACCGGTTCGGGCATTAAGATTAATATCGAGACAATTTCCGACGACCCCACATTCCTTTCCGGCAGATATTCCCAGACCTTTGTTGACGAAATGTCTCGTCAGCTCTCTGTGAAGATTTCCGAGGCTATGGGTGTTCAGGGAATTGAGAATTCACCTATAACTCTCTCTCTTTACTTTGCTCCCGATACATATATGCAGCACACCTCCGAGAACGTGACGTACAGACGTCTTCTGCTCTCCGACTCGGCTTCTGCTCCCCGTGATTTTTGGGTTAAGTGGACGAGAGAGGACGGAGCTATGGCTTACTCGGTTTCCGACCACGTTGATGCCGAGTGTATCAGCTTTGAAATCGGTGAGGACGTTCCTCAAAAGGTGAGAGAAAAGGAATATCGCTTCCTTCTTGCCGCAGGCGGTGACAAGTATCACAACGCTATGGGCAGAAAAAATATTACCGAGTGGCGTGAAATTATCCGCAGAGCTATCCGCAGAGGAGACCTTGTAAAGCTTGAAGTTTCCGAAGATAAGGGCGCAAATGACGACATTAACGCAGCTCTTGCAGCAGTTCTCGGTAAGGAAGCAGCTCCCGAAGCAACACCGGAAGTTAAGGTTGTTGAAGAAAACGACGAGTTCGCTCGTGCTATGGCTATGGCACGTGCAATAATTGCCGAGCGTGAAACCGAGGCGACCGAAGAAGCGGCAGCTCCCGAAATAGCAGTAACTCCCGAAATAGCAGCAGAGCCTGTCGAAGAAGTAACGAAAATCGACTTTGCTCCTGCCGCATCACATACTCCTATCTCTATTTTCGACCTTGACGAGGCAGAGGAAAAGGCTGAAGAGGACATATTTGCCGACCTTGATTCCGCTGAAGAGGAAACCGAAACTCTCGAAGACCTCTATGCTATTGACGGCGCGGAGGAAGAAGTTCCCACTGTGGAAGTCGTAGAAGAACAGAAGACAGAATCCGTAGAGGAAATTGAAGCGAGAATCCGTGCTGAAATCGAAGAAAAGGTTCGCAAGGAATACGAAGAAAAGGCAAGACGCGCGGCAGAAGAAGAGGCTGCGAGAATTCTTGCTGAAAAGGAAGCGCTCCGTCGTCAGCACGAGGAGCTTCTTGCAAAGGCCGAGGCAGAGAGACTCAGACTTCAGAAGCTTGAGGAAGTAAGAGCCGCAGAAGAAGAAAAAATGCGTCTTGCTCTTGAAGAGCAGCTCCGCCGTGAGGCTAGAGAAAAGGAGCGTATGGCAGAGGCTGCGAAGATAGCTCTTGCCGAGGCTCGCCGCGAGGAAGAGGAAAGAAAGGCCCAGGCTCTTGCTGTAAAGGCCGAAGAAGAGCGTCGTGCAAAAGAAGAGGCTGAACGCAAGGCTGCTGAAGAAAAGGCTATGAATGCAAAGACGAATGCAGCCATAGCAGGCGGTATAAGAACGAAGAATTACACCTATACCTCAAAGACTGTCAAGCTTCTCTTCCGCAGAAGCGTCGACCCAAACGTAACCTCCCGAATTTATGAGATAATCAAGACAACTCTTGAATACTACGGCAAGGAAAAGATGTATATGCGTATCAAGGCTACAATTCCCGATACCACCACCGTAATCCTTGAGTTCCTTGAAATTCCTATGGAAGAGATGACTCTACTCTCAAATATCATTAAAGTACTTGGAAATAGTGGCCTCGGCATAGCCAAAGCCATAGTTGATTAAGTAAAATACGCCTAAGCCCCGTTTTCTCCCACTAGACATAGGTAACTATGCCTTCGGGTCGAAGAACGGGGCTTATCCATTAAATTTTAAGTTAAAACTTTCCCAAATTGAAGCTTTTGGCAGACTTTTCACGAAAAGCCGACTACCGTTATTCCTCTATAATAATAGTAATGTAATTTTTTCTGCCGTAGTCAGATGTTGTTTTATGTATATTCACGCCCTTTTGCTTGAGGGTTTTTATTTTTTTGTCAAGGAATTCAAGAAATTTTGTCAAATCGTCTGTGGAATTTGAGCAGAGAAAATGCTCGGATTTGTACTCTTCGTTTGGCTTTAAAAGTTCAACAACGGCTTCGCTTTCGGCTACTGTCAGCTTCATTTTGCAGATTTTTTCAAGAGCAATAAGCCTCAAATCCTTGTCCTTCAAGGGTAGCAGCGCTCTTGCGTGACGCTCGGTCAGCCCTTCGTTTAGTATAATTTGCCTCTCTGCATTTGTCAGGTTAAGCAGTCGGATTTTGTTGGAAAGAGTACTCTCGGTGATGCCAAGGCTCTCGGCAATTTTTTCTCGGCTTACACCTCTTATTTCCATCATACCCTTTATTGCTTCCGCTTCTTTAAATATATCCATTTTCTTGAAAATCCTTTTTTGTTTCCATTATAACAAAAATAAACCGCAGTTTTTGGCGCATTATGTCCAAGCTGCGGTTTTTATTTGGAAAACAACAAAAATGTCAAGAATTGTTGTCATTTTCAAAGATTTTTTCCAAATTACGTATGTAATGGAATATATATTGTTGTGCAATTCCGGCATATTTTCCAAGAGAATTCGGGTCGAGCCTTCCGTCAAAATATATTTCGTTTGCTCTCTTCATCCAAACGTCCACGGGGAAGGCTTCAAGCCGGCCGAAGCCGAAAAGAGCGACGCAGGAGGCAACCTTGTCTCCGACACCCTTTATAGTTTTAAGAGCTTCTATTGTGTCGGTGGCGGTGTTAAGCTCTGCAATTTTTTCAAGGTCGATTTCTCCTGAATTTACCTTTTGGGCGGCGTCCAAAAGATACTTATACCTGAATCCGGGCTTTGATGG
Organism: Eubacteriales bacterium; assembly: GCA_045636445.1. GTDB lineage: Bacteria > Bacillota > Clostridia > Oscillospirales > CAG-272 > UBA1740. The sequence goes on from JAZTXO010000116.1 coordinate 26,550, forward strand.
AAGAAGTCCGTCGGGATTTTCCGCAACTGCGCGTGCAGTAGGGAAGGTGTAGCAGATACCGCACTCCGAGCAGATACCCTCGCAAGGTGTTACAGCCTTGTTCATAGGACATTTTTCAAGTCCAAGAGCCAAATTTTTACCGTATTCCAAGGAGATTTTTCTGATTATTTTTCTTATTCTGGGAATGTTGTTATTTTGAGATATTATGAAAGAAAAGAGCGCTTCCCAAGGCTCTTGACGAAGAATTCTTATGCCCTCGCCCGCTTCTGCCGCAAACTTTAGCTTCTCCGAATCGGAGAGGGAAAGAATCTCGCATTTTATTTCACCGTAATCGGTATCGAGAGAGAGGTAGGGGATAATGCGGGAGCGAAGCGTTTCTTCGGAAGTGCAAAAGAAGAGAAGCTCACCGCTGCTCTTTTGACCTATAATGACAAGATCCTCTCTGGTTATAACGAGATACTCTATATACTCGTCGTTTTTTTCGATAAGCTCGTATCTGAATGCCTGACCGCACTCCAAGGTGTCCTCTAGGGAAAAAGGGGAAACGCCGCTTATTTCAAAGTATTCTCCTCTTTGCAAATCTTTTTGTTTTTTGACAAACATTTATGTTTTCCTCTTGCAAAATTACATTTTATATAGTATAATATAATAGTAAAATTATATTTACAATTATTTTAGCACAAAATTTTATTTTTTTCAACACCGAACGTGCAAACTTATTTCCTAAAACGAGTAAATCGGAGGATTTTTTCTTGGAACAGATTTATACAATCCCCGT
>JAZTXO010000117.1:0-2618 GCA_045636445.1 Eubacteriales bacterium
AAGAAATAAATCTTTGATTTCTGGGTCCTTAATTCTAAAACTCTGTGACATATATTGCATAGCCGCCTTTAGTTCACCGTTACCGCCGCCAAGCTGTTCTTGTAAAAGCGCGGCATACTGCGGGTTTGGTTTTTCTACTGCTACAGGATGAAATAGCATCTTTTCGTGTTTAAACATAAACTTACCTCCGTTTACTTTCTATTAACTATTCTTACCAATTAGCAAACGGATATGTAGCAATTTTAATAATTGTGTGGTATAATTATTTTAATGATAAAAAAATAACGGAGGAAATTATGATGGAATTTATAGTTCCTTTTATTGTTGGAGTTGTATTGATTGCTCTCGGCATTTCGAATATGCGGGGAAATATTTCGTCACTACACTCTTATCATCGACATAGAGTTTCCGAAGAAGATAGGATTCCGTTCGGAAAACAAGTAGGATTAGGTACTGTTATTATCGGTGTGGGTATAATAATATTCAGTATTTTGTCTGCTATAACTTTATATACCGAAAATAACATCTTCGTTTTAATTGGAACCGCAGTTTTAATTGTTGGTATTATTGTAGGGCTTGTTTTAAGCTTTAAGGCGATGATTAAATATAATAAAGGAATTTTCTGATGAATTCAATTTATAGAGAGGTATACCTATATGAAAAAGAAGAAATTGTTATTTGCAATATTATGTGCTTTGGGTAGTGGAACAGTAGGATTCTTTGCAAACCAGTTAACCGAAGTATATGGTTGTGTATTATTTGGTATTGGTGTTGGCATTATGGTCTATTCAATTATAAATTTAAGTAAGTGAATAATATATTGAACTGATAACAAAATTCAAATATTTTTGAGGGAAAATTTATGAAAGACGAATGTTTAATTTGCGGAGCACCGCTTACATATTTAGAAAACGAAACGCAAATGGAATGTGCCCTTTGTCATAAAAAAGAAAATAGCAAGACTGCTTGCGAAAAGGGACATTATGTTTGTAACGAATGTCATACCGGCGGTATCGATTCCATCATCGCTGTCTGCCTTGCCGAAACTTCAAAGAATCCTCTTCTGATTTTGCAAAAGTTGATGGCACTACCTTTTTGCCATATGCACGGCCCCGAACATCATATTATGGTGGGTGTGGCACTACTGACTGCTTATAAGAACGCAGGCGGTAACATTGATTTACCGAAAGCCTTGGTGGAAATGCAATCGCGAGGCAAACAAGTTCCCGGCGGAGCTTGCGGTTTTTGGGGCGGTTGCGGTGCAGGAATCAGTGCCGGTATGTTTGTTTCTATCGTTACTGGCTCAACACCCCTTGCCAACGAAGCGTGGGGACTTTCCAACAAAATGACCTCAAAAGCTCTTGGTGCAATCGGTGAGGTCGGCGGCCCTCGTTGTTGTAAGCGTGATTCTTACCTTGCCATAACCAAGGCGGTGGAGTTTGTTAAAGAAAACCTCGGTATTGAGATGGAACTTGACGAAATTAAATGCGTTCACTCATTACAGAATAATCAATGTATCGGTGTGAGGTGCCCATTTAGATGAAGAAAATAGCATTTCTTTGCGTTCATAATTCTTGCCGAAGTCAGATTGCCGAAGCACTCGGCAAACGCTTCGCAGGGGATAAATACGATTTTTACTCAGCAGGAACTGAAACCAAACCACAAATTAATCAAGATGCCGTTCGGCTTATGAAACAACTCTACGGTATCGATATGGAACAAACACAGTATAGCAAAACCATAGACAAAATACCCACACCTGATGTGGTAATTTCAATGGGTTGTGATGTTGGTTGCCCATATATCGGCAGAGCATTTGACGATAATTGGAACCTGCCCGATCCCACGGGCGAAAGCGATGAGGTATTCAAAGCTGTAATTGCCGAGATCGAAAAACGGATACTCAGTTTATAAAAAACAAAACGGAGCAAATACTATGAAAAAAGTTAAAGGATTGATTATAATGCTTTTAATATCACTCTCATTATTCGGAATGACCGCTTGTAGCGGTGAAAACGGAAAATCTTTGACCTACGAACAGATTACCGCCGAACAAGCCAAAACCATTATGGACACCGAAAAGGATTATATTATCATAGATGCCCGCACCGAAGAAGAGTTCGCCGAGGGACATATCAAAAACGCAATTTTAATCCCCGAATACGAAATTGCAGAGCGTGCCGAAAAGGAACTGCCCGACAAAGAGCAACTTATTCTTGTTTACTGCCGTAGCGGTAGAAGAAGTAAAATTGCATCTGAGGAGCTTGTCAAACTCGGTTATACCAACGTCAAAGAATTCGGCGGCATCATCGACTGGCCGTATGAAGTTGTAAAATAAAACACTTGACTTTGACGTAACGTAATACCTTATACTGTCAAATGAGGGGTGATTTTATTATGAAAATGCAGATAAAAGAGTTTGCAAAACTTACAGGTGTCAGTGTGCGCACACTGCACTATTATGATGAAATAGGACTCTTAAAACCCGCCCTTGTGGACGCACAAAACGGCTATAGGTTTTATGACGAAAATTCTCTCCTGCGTATGCAAGAGATACTGTTTTATCGCGAACTTGATTTCCCGCTTAAGAGCATTTTAGAGATATTGTCATCTCCCGA
>JAZTXO010000118.1:0-5020 GCA_045636445.1 Eubacteriales bacterium
GACACTTCATGTTGTCTTCCTAAGACCGCTTGGCCTCCGACTTCAACGATACCCTCTTCAACTGCTGCCTTCGTAGCGTTGAGAGCGTCCTCGATACGAAGCTTCTTTTCCTTCATTTCAACCTCGGTAGCCGCACCAACCTTGATTACGGCAACACCGCCTGCAAGCTTTGCAAGACGCTCGGTGAGCTTCTCACGGTCGAACTCGGAGGTTGTAACCTCGATTGCACTCTTTATCTGATTTACTCTGTCGGAAATAGCCTGCTTGTCGCCTGCACCGCCAACGATAATGGTGTTTTCCTTGTTTACCTTAACCTGTCTTGCGCGACCAAGCTGTGCTATTGATGCATCCTTAAGGTCGAGACCGAGGTCACCGGTGATAACCTCACCGCCGGTAAGAGTTGCAATATCAAGAAGCATTTCCTTACGTCTGTCGCCAAAGCCGGGAGCTTTAACTGCAACTACGGTGAACGTGCCTCTGAGCTTGTTAAGAACAAGAGTAGTAAGAGCCTCGCCCTCAACGTCCTCGGCAATTATAAGAAGCTTCTTGCCGGACTGAACGATCTGCTCAAGGAGGGGAAGAAGATCCTGGATAGAGGAAATCTTCTTGTCGGTGATGAGAATAAGGCAATCGTCAAGAACAGCCTCCATCTTCTCTGTATCGGTTGCAAAATAGGGAGAAAGATAACCGCGGTCAAACTGCATACCCTCAACTACTTCGCTGTATGTTTCGGCAGACTTGGACTCCTCAACAGTAATAACACCGTCGGAAGAAACCTTATCCATAGCGTCAGCAATAAGCTGACCGATTGTATCATCAGATGCGGAAATTGCACCGACTCTTGCAATATCCTCAGAGCCGCTTACAGCCTTTGCCTGCTTTGCAAGTTCTGCAACCGCAGCCTCGGTAGCCTTGAAGATACCCTTACGGAGTACCATAGGGTTAGCACCTGCGGTAACGTTCTTCATACCCTCGTGAATGAGAGCCTGAGCAAGAAGAGTTGCGGTAGTTGTACCGTCACCTGCCGCATCGTTAGTCTTGGTTGCAACCTCACGAACAAGTCCTGCGCCCATATTTTCAGCAGCAGACTCAAGCTCGATTTCCTTCGCGATGGTTACACCGTCGTTTGTAATAAGAGGAGCGCCGAATTTCTTTTCAAGCACTACGTTTCTACCCTTAGGACCAAGGGTGATTTTAACAGTATCAGCAAGCTTATCAACACCGCGAAGAAGCGCAGCTCTTGCTTCCATACCATAAATTATTTCTTTTGCCATTGTATTTTACCTTTCGTATTTTCAGATTGTTGTTTAGATGTTTTTTTGCTGAAGTGCGAAGTTTTTATGCTATAAGCATATAAACCTACGGCAAGGTGCAAAACTCCGCAGTAATTCACAAAATGCAATTTTGCTGAAGCGCAAAGATTTTAAGTCGCAAGGCGTAGTTACCTACGTCAAGACTTAAAACTCTGAAGCGATTCACAAAATTACTCAACTACAGCGAGAATGTCGGATTGAGATACGATAGTATATTCAACTCCGTCAAGCTTAACATTGGTGCCGGTGTATTTGCCGGTGATTACCTTTTCGCCAACGTTGAGAGTCATTTTTATTTCGTTGCCGTCTACTATGCCGCCGGGGCCTACTGCAACTATTTCAAACATTTCGGGCTTTTCCTGCGCTGAACCGGGAAGAATGATGCCCGCTTTTGTAGTTTCAACAGCCTCAACCTGCTTAAGCACTACTTTATCAAGTAAAGGTCTAAGTTTCATTTTAATTTTGTCTCCTTTGGATTTTAGGTTAGCACTCTGTTTTGTTGAGTGCTAATACTTACAGGATATATTCTATACTATGCGTCAAAAAAAATCAATAGTTTTCCTGTTTTTTCACAATTTATTAACATTTGGAAATATTTTTGTTTTTCCTAGCTTAATTCTCTTCTGAGTCTTTCCATAATCTTCTTTTCTTCCCTTGAAACCTTTACCTGAGAAAGCCCTAAAAGCTTTGCGCATTCGGTCTGGGACATATCACGGAAATACCGCAGAATTATAAGCTTTTTCTGTTCGGGAGGGAGCTTTTCGATAGCCATTCTGAGAGCAAATTTATTAAAGCTCTTGATTTCGGCTTCTTCATCGCAAATAACGCTTCCGAGAGTGAGTGAATCGTCGTCCTCGAAGGCCTTTTCGTCGAGAGAACGCGGTGGAACTGCAGAAAATATTGCCGATGCTGCATCCTGGGGCGAAATTCCCACAGCAAGAGCAACCGAGGTAATGTCGGCATCCTCTCCTGCGGCAAGTCTACGCTCACGCTCGGCATTTAAAAGTCCTGCAAGACGCTTCTCTTCTCTTGAAACCTTTATGATTCCGTCATCCCTTAAAAACCGTCGTATTTCACCGAAGATAAGAGGGACTGCATAAGTAGAAAAGACGCAGCCGTGACTGAAGCTGAAGGTACGCATTGCCTTGACAAGTCCAAGAGTTCCGCACTCGATAAGGTCGCTCATATCTGCTCCGCGACCCGAAAATCTGCCTGCGATACTGTAAACCAGCGGCATATTCAGCTTTGCGAGTTCCTCGCCTGCCTCACTGTTTCCCTCGCGATAGGATTTTAAAAGCTCAAGATTTTTGTCATAGGGAGTTTTCTTTTCGGATTTTATCATTTTTACCAACCATTCGGTCAGGGCTTCAAGAATTTCCTCATCAGGACGGTTGTACCTTTGCCAAGCTTTGATCTAACGCTAAGGCTATCGGTAAAATTCTCCATAACAAGAAAGCCCATACCACATCTCTCGCAGGACTCACCTGTGGTAAAGCTTGGGGCTCTTGCTGCCTCTACATCCTCTATTCCACAGCCGTTATCTGATATTTCTACGCTCACCTCTCTGGTGTCGTAAAGTCTTGCGGATATGTATATCTGCCCCCACTGTCCTTCGGGAAGCGAGCGATAGGCGTGTACAATACAGTTTGTTACCGCCTCGCTGACAGCACATCTTATATCTCCAAGCTCCTCTACCGTTGGGGACAATTCGGCAACAAAGGCGGAGATTATTGAACGGGCAATTGCTTCATTTGCACTTCTTGCAGGCAGGCGAAGCTTCATTTCATTTATAATTCTCTTCATTTTGAGAAATTCCTTCCTTTAATATATATCTTATACCATCACCGAGAGATTTTTTATTCTCTCAAGGCCGCAAAGCCTTATAAGACGCAAAAGCTGCTCCGAAGCACCACAGACTCTTACAGATGCACCAACGCCCTCGGCTACCGAGCATCTGCCCAAAATAAGTCCAAGTCCCGAGCTATCCATAAAGCTTACTTTTGAAAAATCAAGTATAAGAATTTCAGGCTTCTTTAAAAACAGCTCGCTATCTATCCTTTCACGAATTCTGCGGGCAGTATGATGGTCTATTTCCAGTGAAAGCTCTGCCGTTAAGGTTCTTTCTCCGTCACGAAAAATTACTCCGCTATCCATTTTAAACTTCCTTTCTTTTTGGTTTTTATATTTTATCACGAGGACTTTACGAATATTGTCGCACCGGGGCGATGAGAAAAATATTTCTTAATTATCAATAAGGTAAAGCCGTCTTGCAATATTCACCGTTGTTTCACGCTTGTGAGTTTTATAGGTGGATTCGCACATATTATTAACTCGGCTATTGCTGTATCCCGAACGCTCTCCTATTTCACGAATGAAGCATTCGGCAAGTGCCTCGCCTACGATTTCAGCCGCAGCATCATAAATTTTGTAATTATAGTACTTGAACTCGTTTTCCACTCTGCCGCTAACACTATGATTATATATAGCGTCGGCACGTCTTGGATAATCAAGGCATAACGCCCTTACTACATCGACTACGCTTCCCTGAATTATTGTCCCAGCATACATCTTGTATCACACAGCTCCTCTCTTAACTCGTCAAGCCTTTGACTGAACGAGGTTAATTTGTCAAGGGAATCTCTTGCATAAGCTGCCGCTTCCTCAAGCTCAGGCACCCAACGGGAAGGCAGCCTTGCTTCTTCTGTTATGATTTCCATTAGAAGATTTTTAACGGTAAGCATATTTTCGATTTCCTTTATTTCTCCCCTTATGCGGGATATATCCTCTCTGATTTCCGAGGGGCGACGGTAAAGTCGCGGAGGTATTCCCTCGTTATCATCGTATGGTCTTATCATTCTTTCTCCTTTCCTTTAGATTTTGTAACCTAAATGTTGATTTTTTGCAGTTTGTAACTCGTTACGTGACAATTATAACAGAACTTTTGTCACTTGTCAAGTGATTTTTTCAACTTTTTTCAATTTTTCTATTGCATTTTGAGTGACAATGTGTTATACTGTAAATGTCGAAGTGTAAAACGAAACCGATTGACAAGAAAAGAGGATAAATTATGTTATCTAACAAGCTAAAGGAGCTGCGAAAAGCAAAAAAAATGACCCTTGAGGAGCTTGCTGAAAAAATCGGCACATCAAGGCAGACCATACACAGATATGAAACCGGAAAAATTGCCAATATCCCTCCCGAAAAGGTTGAGGCTCTTGCTTCGGCTCTTGATACAACCCCCTCTACGCTTATGGGTTGGGGCGAGGATCTTTACGAGAGATTTGACAATATCCTTCCTATATCTATTAAAAGAGTTCCGATTCTTGGCGATATTGCCTGCGGCGAGCCTATCTATGCCGAAGAAGAGCACGAAAGCTTTGCTGCGGTGAACAGCTCTCTTGACGCAGATTTCTGCTTAAGAGCCAAGGGTGACTCTATGGTAGGGGCAAGGATTTACGACGGAGATATTGTTTTTATAAGATCTCAGTCTATGGTGGATAACGGCGAGATTGCCGCAGTTATAATTGACGACGAGGCAACCTTAAAGCGTGTTTATTTCTATCCGGAGGAAGAAAAACTTATACTTTCTCCAGAAAATCCGAGATACGCCCCCCTTGTATACTTCGGCAATCAGCTTGAGAGTATAAAAATTATGGGCAAGGCGGTAGCCTTCCAAAGCAGCGTTATATAAATATTTTTCAATAAAA
>JAZTXO010000119.1:0-5182 GCA_045636445.1 Eubacteriales bacterium
CTCGTTATGGTTGACGACAGCCACGCCGCAGGCTTTATGGGCAAGAGCGGCAGAGGTACTGCACAGCATTGCGGAGTGCAGGGAAGAGTTGATATAATCACCGGCACGTTTGGTAAGGCTCTCGGCGGCGCGTCCGGAGGATTTACCTCCGGCAGGCAGGAAATAATAAATCTTCTCCGTCAGCGCTCCCGCCCATATCTTTTCTCAAACACCTTAGCTCCCGCTGTTGCCGCAGGCTCGTTGAAGGTGCTTGAAATTATCGAAAACGACCTTTCCATGCGTGAAAAGCTCTTTGCCAATACTGCGCTATTTGCCGAAAAGATAAAGGAAATAGGTCTCGACGTTATAGACGGAGGCACGCCTATAATTCCAATAATGCTTTACGATGAGCATAAGGCTGTGGAAATGGCGAAGCGTATGATGGAAAAGGGAATATACGTTGTTGCCTTTTCTTACCCCGTTGTTCCGAAGGGTAAGGCGAGAATAAGAACTCAGCTTTCGGCAGCTCTGTCAAAGGAAGATATTCTTTATATTGCTGAATGCTTCAAGCAGGTTAAGGAAGAAATGGGAATCTGATTTTAATATAAAAAGCCACCAAAAAATAATGCGCCCCGAAAGCTATACACTTAAAGGGCGCACTAAAAGGTGGCTTTATTTTTTTGTTTTTATAACAAACGGCTTGTCCTTGTCTCTAAAGAAATCACCTATCGCCTTAACGACTACGCCCGAAAGCAGAGTTAGCGCGATAAGGTTAGGCACTGCCATAAGCACGTTGAAGCAGTCGGTAATGCTCCAAACGATTCCAATATCCGCAACTGCGCCGATAAATACGAAAACAACGTAAACTATACGGTAGGTAAGGACGGCAGCGTCTCTTTTTTTGTTAAATAGGTATCCTGCGCAGACCTCGCCGTAATAAGCCCAGCCCAGCATAGTGGAAAGAGCGAAGAAAATGGTAGCGATGGAAACTCCGATGCCTCCAACGTAGGGAATGGCCTCGTTGAATGCTGAAATACTGAGGTTTACTCCGTTGACGATAGGCTTAGTGCCAAGATTGAATGCGTCAAGATAAATGTCAGAGGTAATAATTACGAGAGCCGACATAGTGCAGATTATAATAGTGGTGATAAACACCTCGAAAACTCCCCAGAGTCCCTGTGCAACAGGCTCTTTGGAACTTGAAGATGCGTGGGCTATGGGAGCGCTGCCGAGACCTGCCTCGTTTGAGAAAACGCCTCTTCCGATACCGTATCTCATAGCCTGCATGATTCCGTAGCCTGCAACACCGCCAAACGCCGCTTTAAAGTTAAAGGCTTCCTTGAAAATAAGGGCGAAGGCTGCGGGAATTCTTTCAATATTGATACCGAGACAAACAATAGAAGCAACAACGAAGAATACAGCCATTACGGGAACGAGCTTTTCGTTTACCGAAGCAATTCTCTTCACTCCGCCGAGAATAACAACTCCTACAAGAAGCATAAGAACGATACCAACTATCCAAGCGGGAATATTATAGCTTGTAAAAATAAGAGCTATGGAGTTAGACTGCGTAGCGTTGCCCGTACCTATGCAGGCAATCATAGCGAATGCCGCGAAAATTGCGGCTAGCCAGGGCTTTTTAAGTCCGTTTTTTATATAGTACATAGGACCGCCGACGTAGGAGCCGTCCTTTGTTTTTTCTCTGAAAGTGAGAGCAAGAACTATTTCGGAAAACTTTGTTATCATACCGAGAAGCGCGCTTATCCACATCCAGAAAATAGCTCCCGGACCACCCGAAACAAGAGCAGTTGCAAGTCCCGCAATGCTTCCCGTGCCGATAGTACCTGCAAGAGCTGTGGTCACTGCCTGGAATGGAGAAACACCTCCGTTATCAGCCGTGTGAAGCTTTTTGTTGAAAAGCTTTCCTATGGTGTTCTTCATTACAAATCCAAAGCGTCTAAACTGGAAAAGTCGGGTTTTGAAGGTAAGGAAAATACCGCCCGCTATAAGGAATACCATCATAGCAATGCTGAGAATATTGTCGTAAGCAAAGGCTACTCCCGCCTCCATAGCTTCCATAATTGCACCCATACTGTGTCTCCGTAAATTTTATTTAAATTTCATTATAGAAAAAAGAAGAAAAACCTTCCATTTTAGCATTACACAACGAATTATACACAAATTTAAGAGATTTATCAATGAAAAATACATAAGGATAGTATGCAAAATAGATAAAGGCTTTCTCTTAAGATTGACAGAACTTTGGCTTTGGTGTATAATACGGTTAAGAAAATTTGGGAGTAGTTTTATGAATTATCTAATAACCGGCGCAGCCTCCGGCATAGGACTTGCGACAGCCGAGCTTTTTCAAAAGCAAGGACACAAGGTTTTTTCTTTGGATATTTTACCATCCGAGCTTCAGGGGGTTAGGAGCTTTACCGCTGATATTACCGACGAGGCGGCGGTAAAAGCTATTGCAGAGAAGCTATCAGCCGAGGGCGTCAGACTTGACGGAATAATCTCCGTTGCAGGAATACATACTATGGCATCTTTTGTGGAAAACGATTTTTCGAGAATAAAAAAGGTAATAGACGTAAATCTTCTCGGCGCTATGCTTGTTTGCCGTGCCTTTCATCCTCTTCTTTCGAAAGATGGCAGGGTAGTTATAGTAACCAGCGAGGTTGCAACCTATTCGCCAATGCCCTTTAACGGCATTTATAACGTTTCAAAAACTGCTTTGGAATCTTTTGCTCAGGCTCTTCGCCAGGAGCTTAACCTTATTGGACAAAGGGTTATCACAATTCGTCCCGGAGCTGTGGAAACCCCTCTTGCAAAGGGCTCTGCCGACTCAACGGCAAAACTTGCCGAGGAAACTTTGCTTTATAAAAAGCAGGCGAAGCACTTCTCGGGACTTGTAAGACGCTTTACCGGCACTCCTATGAAGCCTTACCGCCTTGCAAGGCTCATACATAAGGCAACCGTGTCAAAGCACCCAAGGCTTAGTTATTCCAAAAACCGAAATATAGGGCTTGTACTTTTAAATCTGCTTCCCTTAAGGCTTCAGTGCGCTGTAATAAAAATGCTTTTGAACAGATAACAGAGCAAGAATGAAATTTTTCTATTTTACAAAAGTAAAATTCTATTTTACAAGTCGAAAGAAAATCTTTTTTAAAAGTAGCTTTTTTAGGGGTAATATTTCGACACTTTGCGTCCTTATTATTTAAAAAGTCTTGACAGACAATTGAAAATATGATAACATTTTACATAGAAAGAAAGTGCAAATAAGTTGCTTTTCTTTTTAGAAAATACTTTTTTACGAGGTGACTATGGTAGCTATAAAAAACGGTAAAATAGTGCTTGAAAACGGAATCCAAGAGGGAAAGGTGCTCCTCTATACCGATAAAATTGAGGGAATTGTAGATGAGTCCAAGATCCCTGCCGATGCAGATGTAATTGATGCCAACGGCGGTTATATAACCCCCGGCTTTATTGATCTTCACATTCACGGCTACCTTGGAAAGGACGTTTGCGATGCAAGCGTTGACAGTATGAGAATTATTTCCAAGGGACTTCTCGAAAACGGTGTAACCGGCTATCTTCCCACCACAATGACGGTCGATATGGATGTTATCAAGGGGGCGATTGAAGCCTGCCGTACTCTTATGAATGAAGACGGTGACTTTGACGGCTCGACTATTCTCGGTGTTCACGCCGAAGGGCCTTTTATCTCGGCTGCAAAGAAGGGCGCTCAGGACGAAAGATACATACTTAAGCCTGATGCAAAATTTGTAAAGGATAATGCCGACGTTATAAGACTTATAACCCTTGCTCCCGAAGAGGACAAGGATTTTGAAGCTATTCGTGAAATAGCAAGAGATACTGACGTTGTTGTTTCGATGGGACATACCTCTGCCGATTACGATACGGCAATGGCTTCGACTCTTGCGGGCGTTAAGCACGCAACCCACCTCTTTAACGTTATGACTCCCTTGACTCACAGAGCTCCCGGAGTTGTAGGCGCAGTCTTTGCTTCCGACGTAAGCTGTGAGCTTATCGTTGATACCTATCACGTTAATGCTGCTCTTTACGATATTGTGTACAAGCTCAAGGGCAGAAAGCTCTGCCTTATTACCGACTGCCTTCCCGCAGGCGGACTTCCCGAGGGCGAATATACTCTCGGCGGCGCAAAGATAATCTACCGCGACAATATCTGCCGTCTTGCGGACGGAACTATTGCAGGAAGCGTTCTTAAGCTTAACAAGGGCGTATGGAACGTATATAAAAATTCGCAGATTCCTCTTTACGAGTGCGTAAACTGTGCTACTCTTAACCCTGCGACAACTCTCGGAATTGCGGACAAAAAAGGCTCTATTAAGGTAGGCAAGGATGCGGACATCGTTATCCTTGACGAAGAATTTAACGTAAGAAAAACTATTATTGGAGGTAAGGTTAAATATGAATCTTAAGGTTAAAGCAAAACTTGATCCCGGCTTTGCTCCTATGGCTCTCGTATGCAAAGAAATGCGTGAGGGCGCTGCGAAAGACGGCCAGGAAATCGTTATCGGTGCTGAAAGAAACAAGGGTTATACCACTGTTTACAAGACCGTAATTTACAAAGACGGAACAGGCCACGACGAGGAAAACTGCAAGTTTATCGACAGAATCGCAAAGACTCTTCTTTGGGTTTCCGGTGGATATAAGCTTATTATCGCAGGCAGCCCGGTTGTTGGCGAGTACATTAAAAAGACCTTCTGCTATGGCGGAACAAGAGATTTCGACGTTCGCTTTATGGAGAGAGTTTACGAGGAAAAGTTTGAGGTAATTCTTACCGATCTCGCTAATGCTCCCAAGGACAAGTCCTCCGCATCCCCCGTTGGCAGACATCTTGACGGCTGCCGTATCGGATTTGATGCAGGCGGATCTGACAGAAAGGTTTCTGCGGTTGTTAACGGTGAAACCGTATATTCCGAGGAGGTTGTTTGGTTCCCCAAGACCAATTCCGACCCCGATTACCACTACCAGGGCATTCTCGATGCAATGAAAACCGCTGCTTCCCACATGCCCAGAGTTGACGCTATCGGTGTTTCTTCCGCAGGCGTTTACGTTGATAACAAGATAATGGTAGCTTCTCTCTTCATCAAGGTTTCCGACGAGGACTTTGAGAAGAAGGTTAAGAATATGTATCTCGACGTTGCAAAGGAGA
>JAZTXO010000120.1:0-17741 GCA_045636445.1 Eubacteriales bacterium
TCTGCAAATATTTCTCTGAATAAGATATCAACATCGTAAAGAAGCCCCTCAAAACTAGTTTCAAGAATTAGATTAAGCTCATCATCAGTACGTAATTCGATAATGTCGGGCAACATATTTTGTGAGGTTGCAAAGTCAATATAATAATGAAGAATTTTTTCTATACACTTTTCTTGACCGACTATGCGTTTTAATTCGGATATAATTATGTTATGCATTTCTCTTATCGTAGGATTTTCGTATTTTTTTAGAAGATCATTAAAATGAGATTTAATCATCATAAGAAATACTTCGTCGGTATTATCAAAAACGCTATTAGCAATCAAAGATGCCACGGCATGTACATATGCATTTTTACGAGCGTTTCTATTTCTATATTTTTCTCCTACATAATGAGATATTTCGTGACATAAGGAACGAAACACTTCTAAAGGTGTATATAAAATAGATTCCGGTATTTGTATATGTACTAATCCAGGAAACTCATTGGTAGCTGCAAAAATTTCTGTAGCACTGGCTCTTTCGCAAGGGCGAGGCACCAATAAAAAAGCTGTATTCTTTTTTTCTGTAGCTTCATCATGCTTAAGTAGCAACTGGGAAACCTTGTTTAAAAAGGCTATTGTATATTCAAGCATAAATACAGGAATATCATATATTACGGGCCTAATTTCTGGATTATGAGAAAGCTGTCCCTCAATTCGCATTAATTGTTCAATAAAATAAGAGCAACTTTCAACATATTCATATAAGTATGAGTATGTTGAATTATCCAATTTAATGTTTTTATTTAAAACGTGGAGTATGTTTATAAGGAATGCCCTTACACCTGGAGCAATCAAGTATACAACTTCGTCCATTATAGGTGTCTTGCTCATTCTTACTAACGAATTAGCGATTTCTGATATCGCATAAAACCAACCAAAATATGGCTCGTCTTTACGGACTGAAATTAGTTCTAAGATTTTTTTACAAATATTAGGTAATTCATCGCAAAGAATATATTCTGCTGGTTTGTAATTTGAAAGCTGATTAGAGACTATTAGTGAATCTATATTAATATCTATTCCAACACGAGTCGATGATTCGGACTTTTTATAGATCCTATGTGAATCGTTAAACAACCACTCTCTGTAAATATTTATTATTTGCGCAGAGGAAAGATCTTTTAAAATCAACATTATATCATCGATTCCATTAATGCAATATTCTAATTGTTGATTATTTTCTTCTAAATCAAGTTGCTTACGTATAAGTTCAATTTGGCTTTTGGTTGTATGCATATTATAACCAGAAAATCTCATTGTAAATAAAGAAATTTTATCATCTAAATATTTAAGATTTTCTGATGACTCTAAAAGATGTGAGTTTATGCCAAAATATGTATAAGTTTTTCCAATACACAACTGATTGTTTTTGCGAAGGTTAAGAACAAAGTCCAATAATGAGTCCAATCGATCACTTTGAAGTTCTAAAACCATATCACTAAACTCAGTAGTATAGTATATTTGATGTTTAATCGCAGTCTCTTTAATTGTTTCATTAATAAAATAGCATGCTTCATCAAATTGTTTAACAATGTGTGTAGATTGCAAAAAATGAATACGAACAATTCCAATAAACCATTGAATATTTTCATTTTGCAACACAGAACTGCTTTTGGGAATTAAATAGAGTGGATGATAGTATGATGATTCATCATTATGTTGTAGCACGCGCATTTTATCTTTTTTAATTGATGAAAACATATCACTATTGTTATTAATTTCATATGTATATATATCATCAAAGTGTCCCAATGCTACCCAATGTGTGTATTTACCCGGCATCCAAGTTTCTGCGTGAAAATCGTCAATATTCCTTAAATTTTTTTTAAAGAGAATGACATGAATATTATCCATTTCAATTATCACCTATTTCCGAAATTTTATGTTTTAATTGCTTTTTAGCTATATCAATAGCCTGTTTTATTGAACTTTGATCTTTTGCTATTGGCCTCAAAAGTATATACGCTATCTTATCAATGTAATTATCATTAACTTCAGTAGGCACGTATGTTATAAACTCTTGTGACAACGATATTACCCTATACTGGAAAAGTATCCACGCAAGCAAATAAATATTTGTTAATACACAATTGGTAAAGGCTTTATACTCTTTTGTTTGCGTTTGAATCTTGTTTGATAAAAAATGAAGTAAAGACCATATTTCTTTAACCAATATTTTAAAATTATTAGCAATACAATCATCGTTTGCGCTATCTTCTGAGTTATAAATTCTAAAAACCATATATCCGCTTATAATTTCACAAGCGCTTCGTTCTTTTATTTCAGTGCTATTTAAGCTGTTTTTCAACAACACTTTTTCAAAAACATCTGCAAGAATGGTACTATTCTTGTTATTATGATTTCTTAAAAGATTCCCCCAAATTTTTGAAACATCTTCTAAATATACTAGATCAGAATCCTCTTTTACATATTCAATCAACAAACTACAAAAACAATCCAAATTAACAATGTAATGTTTGGAATTATTATCGTTTATGTTTGTTGTTATACAAAAAATTGAATCTAGAATTAAAGGATACCTCCTTCGTTCAGGATCATTTTCCCATATATAAACAGCCAACTTTTCACAATAGTTATCATTTAAAACGATAAAATAAAGGGTGGTCCATTGGTATACAAATCCATTAATTACCAAAACGAAAGAAATGACAGCACTTTCCGATAAACCTCCCGCTGATAACCCTATGCATGTTATCGTAAAAATAATATGTAGTATGGTAAAAATATGATGTTGTGGGAAAAAGAAATCTAATATCTCAGAATAAGACAAGCCTATAATTTTTTTATCCAAATTTGCATAGAAGAAACCTAAAAAAACATTAGTGAATCCTACAATTTTCATTATTTCTAATATGACATGAGCACGCAAAAAACTTGGGCATGAAAATTCGGTAGTCAAGGAAGTAAAACTTTGATTATACAGCAATTCGCATCCTAAGGACAATAATAAAAACCAGCCTAATACGAAATAACAACCTATAATAATTCTTCTTATCAATTTTATTCTTGAAATTATATCCATGTTTTTATCCTATTTTCTACATTTTTCTACATTTTTCTACATTGATTAAGCAAAAAAAGCCATTACAGAAATGGCTGTAATGGCAATAATTATATTTATGAAGGGTTAATCGTCCTCAAAAACTTTTTTGCAGAGCTTGCCCACTTCTTTAGGATATTTTCTCGTCAATCGAGACGAACAAATTTTGGTATTTGCATAAAACGTGGTTACTGGAGAGTTTTTGCACATAGCACGACAATCTAAAAACTCAGATAATTTCTTGTTATTAGAATCAAGACTTTTTTGCTTAAATCCTCCGAAAACAAAATCAAACGAAGGCATATGACACCTCATAATAAAAATCTCGCTTCATGTGGTGTTTAATAAAACTTGAAAACCAAATGAAAGCGGAACGTAGAATTTACTTTTATATTATACCCTATCTTTTTTATGTTGTCAAGGCTTTTTTAAAAATAAAATAAAAAATTTTAAAATAAAGATAGTCATAACAAAAAATAAACCATCTAATAAGCATTATGCTCACTTATTTAAATATCATAATACATGATATGCATTTTTAGATATATTGTTAAGTATAATTTATTAGTCATATGAGTAAAATCAGTTTTTTGCATAGATATGTTTTTTGCCTTTCGTGGTGGCTGATCGTAGCACAGTTCTCGAAAAAGTCAACGCGAAAAAATATGACTGAAAACCTATATAAATTACCTTACAAGTCAAGTAGCAATACTTGGCTTTTTTCTTTATCCAAACGTAATATTTTTTCTATAATCGGGCAATAAAACGAGTCAGAATACTGCTCGTTGACATTTTCACGCGAGAGTCGAAAGGCACAAGACGAATACCCGAACAGTGCTAACTGGCCCCTGCCGAAAGGCAAAATAAAAAAATCAGGAGGTATTCCAAAATGAAAAAAGTTTATTACTCAGTAAAAAGGTACAAAAGAAATGACATGATTGAACAGAAAGGTGTAGGTTATATAACCGATACGGATTTAGTTATAGCTTGCATAAGTCAGAATAACAAGCCGTATATCAGAGTCTTTGAAGACTGTATCAAGGACTGTCACCCTATTCCTTATAGACCTAACGAATATCAAGGTGGATACTACGAAATCCGTGAAATCGATATCGATACCGGTAAAGACAATTACGAAAAGCGTGAAGTTCAGCTTGATTATAAAATCTGGTATAAAATCATCGAAGAATAAGAAAAGGAGATATAAAAATGAAAAACAAGTTCTATTTACATGAATTTAAGATTCACGACGGTGAAGCTTGGATCACCTTCAATATCGTTGACATAAGCGAGCTTAAGAACGAAATATCCGTGGCCGTTACAAATAGAGGTAAGATTACCGTTGTTACATACGACCTTTATCAAGATGAAAACGGTTATTACTTCGAATACGGTTGTGAATATACAAAAATCAATATAAACGACTTTAAGGAGGTAAAGTAATGATTACTACAAACAGCATTTCTATCGTTATCGGCTCTTGGGGATCATATAACGCCTGCAATTCGCGGGCGTTAGGCTCAAAATGGCTTGACCTTGCCGACTATGACGAATGGGAAGAAATCGAAGAAGAACTGAAAAAACAAGGCTTTCAGCTTGAAGGCATTGACGAAGAACTGTTCATACAGGACATTGAGAATCTTCCCTCTGATGCAGCAAATTGGGACTATATGAGCCCTCAAAGGCTTTTCGAGATTTTGAAAAAAGCCGACGTTTTAGACAATATGAGTAAATACGACACTATGATGGCGTTCCTTGAGGTGCAGAGCTTTGACGATTTTATAGAGAGAGTCAACAGCCACGGCGACAGTTGGGACGATGATATTTATATCTACAAAGGCTACGACTGGGAGGATTACGGACGCGAAATGTTCAATACCTGCGGCTATGAGATACCCGAAAGTCTTTTAGATTATTTTGACTTTGAAGAATACGGAGAATCCTACCGCTACGACGGAAATATTGAGGAATATTCCGAGGGCTTAATTGAAATCGGGAGGTAGATATGGCTAAAAACAAAAATAATCCCTACGGCTATAAGGTGTGCTACCGAGAAGAAGGCGCGAAAGAATATGTGCGGCACTTTATGACTTATACATACAGGCAGGCGGTAAACGCAAAAGCCGGATATATCCGCTTTCCACCGCGCGCCCGTGAAGATAACCACATATTGAATAAACCCAAATGGGTAATAATCCCTATCCGATATTCAGAGGTGAAAGACGGCATCTGGCGTCAAGATCCTTTTTGATACGGACGGGGCTTTTTTACTTTATATGAAAAACAATAAAAGGAGGACTTATAAATGATTACATTAAATCTCACCGCAAAAGGTACAGAGCAAGAACTCATTAAGAAATATCTTGAAGAAAATGCAAGTGAAACGCTTGCTGACAAAATAAATAATGGTGTCCGTATTGAAAAGGACGGTAAGACGCTTATAAATAAAAAGTCGCTTGATGGCTTTATGAAATATGCCACCGATGAAGCGAAAAAGCTTGCTGAAAAAGGTGCTTCAAGTGCTTGTGTCAGAAGCGACGTTGTTTTCGGTTGGGCTATCCACTATTTCGAGGAAGAAAGCATCATGGGTAAGCTCTATAACGAGGACGGCAGCGAGTATAAAGCTCCAAAGACCGTAGTTAAGAAAACGACTACAACACCTGTAACCACATATACACCGCCCGTAGTAAAGAAACCCGAATCGGAACAATTATCGCTCTTTGACTTTTCAGGTGATGCTCCCGCCCCAAATGATACGGAAGAAACGGTAGAAGATGATGTCGAAGAAACCCTCGAAGAAACTATAGATCAAAAGCCGGCAGAGCCCATCGTTGAGGAAGATCCAAAGGGCTCGCCTTTGTATCAGAAATATATGGCTATCCAAAATGAATATCCCGATTACATAGTTTGTATGCGTGTCGGAGATTTCTATGAGGTTTTCGGCTATAGCGCAGTACAAGTAAGCGAGCTTATTGAGCTTACTTTAACAAGCAGAGATATGGGATTAAAACACAGAGTCCCAATGGTCGGTTTCCCCTATCATAGAGCAGACGTTTATTACGATAAGCTGACCGATAAGGGCTTGACCTTGGTTATAGCAGAAAACGATGACCTTACTGTAAAATCTTCAGCTAAAGGTACTGTAAACGTTGAAACGGGCGAGGTAATTGAAATGCCCGAAGAACCAAAAGAAGAAACTATGGATGAAAAGCGTAAACGTGAAGAAAAAGAGCTTCTTGCCGCTATATCAGGCTTGTTTGGTAATGATTTGGAGGTGAGATTATAATGAAGATTGAAAAGATTAAACCCATTCCTAAATATATAGTTGAAAAGATCAGAAAACTGGATAATCAGCAAGTCAAAAAACCTACAAAATACGTAAGATTTTATTCGTACCTAACTAAAAATGACGGTGAGCTTGTTAAGGTTACGGTCGCTGTCAGAAATAATAGAAACGATTGGCATTATAAGCAGGTTGCAGTACACGGCATTGACTCAGATATATGCTTTGTAAAAGACCTATGCCGTCATTTTATGGGGACGCTTTCGGTAGGTTGGTATGAAGAAGGACTTTCAAAAGCTCCGAAATGGTATGAAGATCCCGAATGGGGATGGCACTATGATAAATCCTTTGATCCTTACGCTCTATGTGTAAACAAAGAATACGTCAAGAAATTTCCTGAACATAAATATAGTGCCCTTGAACTCTATAAATACGTAGATATCATTCCATATCTTCGTAAACACAGACAGTATCCACAGGCTGAATATTTGGTTAAGCTTGGACTTTCACACCTAGCACAAAGCGTTCAGTTATTACGACTACTCGGCAAGGATAAGAAATTTCAAAAATGGATCTCAAGCAACAGACTATTATTGGCTTGCGGTGGATTTTATGTTTCTGCTATTATCTTGGCATACAAAAAGAATATTCCTATAAGGGATGCACAGAGATACGAGAATGAAAAGAAATCCCTCTGCTCCGATAAGGAATTGAAGCCGGTAAGAAATATGCTTAATCATAATTACGAGCCATATCTCAAATACATAAGAGAAAAAGGCATATCGCACAGACTCTATTTAGACTATTTTAAGGCGTGTACTTATCTCGAACTTGATATGAGCATAGACCGCAATCGCTATCCACACGATTTTATGCGTTGGCACGATATTCGTATTGATGAAGCTAACACGAAAAGAATGGAAAACGATAAAAAAGAACGCGCTGAGTTCTACGAGAAATTTAATGCCGTTGCTGAAAAATATCTACCTATGCAAAAGGACAAAAACGCCGCTTATCTCGTTATCATAGCAAAGAGCCCTGCCGAGCTTAAAGCCGAGGGTGAGGCTTTACATCATTGTGTCGGCAGTATGGGATATGAGCAGAAATTCGCTCGTGAAGAAACGCTCATATTCTTTATTCGTAGTGCTGAGGCACCTGACGTTCCGCTTGTTACTATGGAATACTCGTTAAAATCCAAGAAGATCTTACAATGTTATGCAAACGGCAACACAAAGCCGGCAGATGACATTACAACATACATAAACACTAAATGGCTGCCTTACGCAAAAAGGCAGTTAAAGAAAATAGCTGCATAAGGAGGACTTACAAATGGCAAATTACTTTAGAATTACGGCATATCACCCGGAGAAAGACATATCGGTGATACTTGACTCAAACGGAATGTTTGAGAAGCTTTGGATGTTCAGTTCGTATTTGGTGCAAAAAGGCTTCAAAATACTTGAAGTCGGTGCTAATGAAAGCATTATCGAAAGCACCTTCCCGGCAGTCAAGGAAGAGTCAAACAAAATAATGCTTCGTGCGATCGATAAGGGCAAACCTGAAATACAGGAAATGACATACCAAGAGCGACCTTGTAAAGCGATTACGCTATACGATAAAATCTATGGTATATTTACAACCTAATACCTGATAGGGAGAGTGTAAAAAGCTCCCCCTATTATTTCGCAAGTTGAACACTATCATAGCATTTAGTAGTCGATAATCACAAAAAGTTTTTTGAGAATGATATTATTGAGATTTTTAAAAAGTATTGATATTATTCCTTTAATATGGTATGATGTTTTTAAAATAACAAACTTATTATTTATTGAGACACCTCTAATGTAATATATTAAAGCGGCGAGGATACAGATAAATGTAAGATATCAACACGTCGTGTTCGTGTGATTTTTATGAAAGGTAAAATCAAAGGAGTAATTTAG
This sequence comes from Eubacteriales bacterium, assembly GCA_045636445.1. Classification (GTDB taxonomy): domain Bacteria; phylum Bacillota; class Clostridia; order Oscillospirales; family CAG-272; genus UBA1740. The sequence goes on from JAZTXO010000120.1 coordinate 8,332, forward strand.
TAATGAAAAGACGATTCAATTTGGACGAAACAAAAGTATTAAAAGATAAAAACTTTAACAAAAAAAGAAAACCCATTGCGTTAAAGCATGTTATATGGGGATCGGTGATTATTTCTATTTTTCTTTTAGCATCATTTATTTTTGCGGATTGCTTTACTATCAATCAAGCAACTATAATCGGTGTTGCTGGAGCATCCGCTGCTACGTTGTTCGTTTTGTTTTTTACTCTTGATAGAGAAAATCGTAATGATTACAAAGAAGCTGTAATTAGCGCTAGAATTCTATGCCAAATTTTAGATTCTACATATAGTCAAATAGAAAAAATTAAAAATGGTTGGAAGCACCCGATTACATATTCAAGTTCTTGGATGGATTACTATAAAAAGTGTTGTGTATATTTAGAGTATGATTATTTAGAATATCTTTTGAGAGAATTTGAAATTATAGAAAAAATAAATTCAGCTCTTGCTATAGATGACAAAAAAGAACTAGAAGAAATTTTAGAGTATAGAAGAAAAAGCATTGCTGATTGGGGAACAAATTTTGATATTATTTCAGTAAATCATAATTTAAGTTGTTTTGTAATAGGTGTAGAAGAAACAAAACCGTGGATGTTGGATGGCAAATTCAAAGAGTTTAAAAAATATTTTTTAGAAAAATACACGGATCGAGTAAAGGAATTAACTATAGAATTTCTGAAATGCAATTCAGGACACGCTGATTCTTCTTTAGCTGAATATTACGTAATGAAAGAATTAAGAAAGACATTAGATTGGAGTGATGAAAAAAATAAATATGACTTTATGGAAAACAAAAAAGTTTTGAATTGTATTTTTACAATATATCTATCACTAAACGACGATGATGAGTTCAGTTTGTGTTGGGACGAGTTGATATTAAAAGAGCATGATGTGAGTAAATAACAAAAACAGGTAATTATCGAGACTGATAAACCGATTACGATATATGATAAAATCTATGGTTTACATGTAACTTAATACACGACGGGAGAGCTTAAAAACTCTCCCTTTTTTTATGCCGGTAACAGTTTAGGAAAAGTTTGGGTTTTGTTTAGGTCGTGTCAGCAGGGCGTGTGCTTGTCTTGATACAAGTGGCGTCGCTGCGCTCCGCCAGACAAGCACACGCCCTGCAACCTGACAGAACCGACTAAACTCGGAAAAACGAAAGCCCGACGGATGCGAGGTCGCCGCTGAGCCGCTTGGGCGTACTCTCGCATTATTTCCGTCGGGCGAGCATTTTTCGTTTTTTAAGCCTTGTTTGTACGCCGTATAAGCGTCAGTTGGATTTGCGTAATTCTGCAATAACGGCGGGGCTTACTTCGCCCACATAGAAGCCCTCGTCAAAGCAGTTAAAGTCATCGAACAATAAGAGCTTCTTTTCTTCTTGCCCTACGGTGCAGACAATATCATCATCGAGGATATCCGAGATAAAATATTGAGGCAAGCCCTTTGAGTATATTATCTTTTCGCCCGTCTTTTCAAGGTATTTCATAAGATACGCCATAGCCTCGCCCATGCGCCTGTTATCATTGATAGGCTCAAAATCCGACCTTCCAAACTCGTCATTAAAATACGTGGATTGATTTCTCGTTTGCATTTTGTGTGCCGTCGTGCTGTAATCCCTATGCGTGAGAAGTATCCCTGGGAGCGTGCCTTCGGGTATATGAAAAATACCGTGAAAATGCAGGCGGCTCGTTTTCGGGGATCGTTCCCATACACCGATGTATTTCCACCCTCGGCGCTTAGCAAACGAGGACAGCCGACCTTTAAGCTTCTTACGGAAGGATTCTTCGGTGTGCTTTTTATCGTCGTAGGTGAACGTGCAAAAATAGTTGAAGTTCTGTAAGTTCGCCTTGCGGCACATACGGATACGCCGACATATTAAATTTCGTTGCTTTCTCTCTAAATTGGCTTTTACGTAAAGCTCGGTTTTTTCTTCGGTCTGAAAGTATGGTCGCATAGCCTTTATAATGAGCTTTTTTCGCTCGGCTCTGCGCTTATTCATCGTTTCCTTATATAGCTTTTCAAACAGTTCTTTTCGGGTAGTTTTACGCCCGCCGCTTTTCTTTTCCGTGACCGCGTTTTCTACTGCCGGTGTTTCTTGGTTTTCAGGCGTATCTATGTTGTTGACGACAGCTTCTTCTGCAAGCTCTACGGGTGCGACCTCGGCTTTTTCTATGTCCGTTACCGTATCCGTAGTTTCTTCGCTTGCCGGGCTATCTTCATAGACCGTGATTTCTTCCTCGATACGCACAGGTCGCTTTCGTGACGGGCGCGTAGTATGAGGGATTGCAATATAATGGCTGCCGTCGAAGTAAACCTTTGTTTCTCCATACGGCATAAGTTGTGATACCTCCTTCTGAAAGATTTATTTTCCGTAAAGTGCGTTAATAAAATAGCTGTTCTGTAATTTCAGTTCTTCCACGGTTGCCTTTTCGGTGGCATATTCCATATAATCGTTTAAGCCTACCTTTGAATTTCTTGCCATTTCGTTAAAGTAATCGCTGAAACAGTCGGTAGAAAAACGCCTTGCGTATATTTTCTTATTCATAACGTAGTATTTCTTCTTTTCAGGCTTGCCGTCCATCGTGCCGCGCTCCTTTTCAATGCTTGATACAGAGTAGCCGAAGTGGTTATATATCTTGGCGTTTCGCTTATAGAGCCACGACGTAACGGTTTTCAGAATATGCACGAGCAGAGTATTGTCACCGCGCCTATGGCGAAAATCGTAATACATAGAGATAAAGCCGTCAAAAGCCCACTCCGTAAGCATTTCTTCTATGGTGTAGAACGGCATAGCAAGCCGCATCTTGCCCGAAGATACGATATGTACGATGTCGCACAGATCCCGCGCGTCAGCACCCCAGCTTTCCGGGCGTTGCTCGTCGGTAAATACCTTAATAAACGGGAAATTATCTACCGTTGCCGAGTGCCTGCACATTTTCAGCTAAGAGTTGAAAAGGTCGTTTTTCTGGTTGGTTTCCTCGGTGTGCTTTTTGATCTCCTTATGGTCGAGTACGTTGCCGCGCTCCTTGCCGACCTCGGATATAACGACTACGCCAAATTCAAAGCTCCCGGCGTTCGGGTTGTTCTCCAATACTTTCTTGCCGAGTCTGAGGACGTCAAAATCAAGAATGTGAGCGTGCCTGCCGCCTTCGACCGTGATTTCCGGGAAAAAGTCTGTCGCCCACATAGGAAAGTTGCCCGCGTCAATACAGCGGTTGTCCTCTCTTATGGAGTAGTTCGCAACGATAAGGCTGCTTTCTATGACGTAGATAAAATAAAGCTGTGCATAGCTTTCGAGAACGTCAAACAGCCCCCATATACGAAGCCCGTCATCATAGGTAAAGCCGTATCGCTCGCAGTCATATCCGTATAACTGTAAATCGGCATTTTCGTGCTTTTCGTATCGTAGTCGCTTCTTTTTCACCCATTCCTTGACGGTGGCGAGGTTGAACACCGTACCGTATTCCATACACCGCCTAAGCTCCATTTCAAAGCTGATCCACGGGAAATACAGGAATTTCATATCGTTTTTGCGGATAAGCTCAAAGGCTTTCTGACGAAACATAACCTCTTGGGAGAGAGCCATGTCCGTAATAATGGTTGTTTTCTTCTTTCCCATCGAGCCGACAGTCATTGACACGATAGGCAGCTCGTTGATAAATCCGCAGTTCCGGGCTTCAAGATGCCGTAGGTGTGCCTGTGCTATCTTACGTCTGAATCGGTCAAATAAAACATATCCAAGCGTTATAAGCGACCACTTTGGGAACACCTCTAACGCTACCTTCAAATCTATAAAGAGCTTGCAGAATTGCAAATACATCGTTTCAAATCTGAAAGTTACCGCAAAATAAAAATAGTATGCTAAGAACGCTACAATGATAGATGCGAGATTGAGATTGAACGCCCAGCATATCGCCCATAGCGTAGGAATGTAGGTGTATTGCTTCAAGAAGGCAATATACGATAGTACCCATCTTTTAACGGGCTGATATGTTAAACGAGAAACCCATTTGAACGCTCGCAGGGGTGCCGTGTCCTTTCCGTGCTTGGTGTTTGGTGCTTCATAAATCCGCTTTATAGCTAATATCAGCAACAAAATACAAGGCAGAAGAATAGCAGAAGCCTTTGCGAAGTCCTCCAGCTTGTCCGAAATAATTGAGAGATAAGACCTGAAATTATCCTCGTCACCAAGCATCGTTACGTACTCGGTTGCTTCTTCCTTAAAGCCTTGCAGCGTTTCAGGCAAAAAAATATCCCACTTCATCACCTCTGAATATTCCTCTACCGTAGGCGGAACGGAATGTACTACACCGAAAATCTCACAGAAGTAGATTTTAACGGAGTTCCACAGATCGCCCGTTGCCTCGGCAAAGCGAATATATGAGGTGCTGAAATGGAACACACCCAAGAATATGAACAAGAGCGATAATATGACCGTAAGCGAGATATTAAATACCCGTAATTTCTTCATATACACCTCCCATATCGTTGATGGTGGATAGTTGGCTACCCGTATATACAAGATAGCCAACCAGAGCCACGGTAACGATAAGAAGGAGTACAGCGATAATCCTTTTTATCGTTTTCAAGTTTTATTCCTCCTTACTTTTTTTATTTTTCTTGATGCTTTTACTGATTGCCTTTACAAGCTTTACGGGTAGCATAATCACCCATAAAATGCCCTGTATGATGTAAGGCAAAATAGGATAGCAAAGCACGAGCAGTAAGACCACAAGCACGATAGCGAGTATAACCTGCCACCACTCCAGACCGTCGGATATATTCGTCGGGGGTGTAACGTCGTTGACTATATCAATCGGGCTTGAAACAACGGGAATGACGGTGTAATCGCCGTCTTTGTTGAAGGTAAGCTGAATGATATCGAAGTCAAAGAACACGCTTTCCTGCGCTATATACGCTTCGCCGTCGATATGCTTGTCCGACCAAAGAAATCCTTTGTTAAGCTGGATAATGTCAACCGCTTCGGAATAGTAGTCGCTTGTTGCAAATCTGAACAGAACGACAACCATTTCTTCATCATTGATGTCGCTGACGGTTGTTGCGTTATTGTACTCGGCTTTGATGCTGTCAACGTCGGATACATTTACAAGCAGTCTTTCGGCTATTTCGGTGTTTGTGCCGGTGAGGTCGGACGCTTTGAGTATTTGTATCGGTGCGACTGTTTTAGTTTCCTCGTCTGGCCCGCCCGTGAAGGCTGCACCAAGACCGAAGTTTAACCAATTATCCCAAAAGCTCGGATCGCTGTCAGACCAGCTTTGAAGCGTCTGCAAATCCACGTCTGCATCAAAGTCATAATAGCTGTATCCCATCTTGATAACGCCGTTTTCGTTATTCATTTTTCGGCTGGCGTCGATATCGCTCTCAAAGAGGTCGGCGCTGATCTTGCTGTCCTTAATGGGAAGCCTGCCGGAAGTATAGCTTTTGTTGTAATTCTTTATCCACTCGTACAGATCGTTGCTTTGTACGCCGCCAATGGTAACGGTTTCATCATAGGGATCGTATTCCTCGATGTTGTCAACGAGGAACATATAGTAGAGCGTGTTTGTCGGGATATGGAAATAGCCTGTGCCGAGATTCCAGCCCCATTGTGCTACGTACATATCTCCTGCTTTGCCTGCACCGATACCCAAACTGTAACCGATATCCTCAACGTATGCGTACTGACCGAAATCGTTTGGCTCCTCGCCAAGCTCTACGCCGATATAGTCTTTAGCTGCATTGTAGAAATCGCTGTTGCTGGTAACAAGTATTTCTTTCGTCTTGTACTCGTACCATTCTGCCTTTATACGTTGCAGCGTTCCGTACCTATCAAGAAAGCGTTTCGGTACAGAAAAGTAAACGGTGTCAAGCTGGTTTTGGTGTCCTGCGCCGAGAGGTGAGGTTTCGGAACGGTAGAAGGTATGCTTAACGGAAAGCTCTATCGTTTCAAGGTACTCAATTTCACAGGTAAGCGTGCTTTTCGCTTCGGGATCAGGCCCGTAGCCTTGTGCATAGCCCGTGAAAATATATGTACCGCAAACGCTGTATTCCTTAGCGTTGTTAGATCCCTCAGATACCAATTCCACACCCGAAACGTCATAGCGGCGGGCGTTACTGTTTACGCGGTCAAAAAAGGTCGTACCGTTTATCTCCCGGTCAATAACCTTAAATTTGTAGAAAAGATTATTATAGTTCCCGGTGGACTTATTACAAAATTCAAGGGTGAATTTGTCATAGCTTGTGGGGTTGCCATCGGCGTCGTAGCTGACTGCTATTTGGATTTTGTTTAGCTTGTTATTCTCTGAAAAGCTTTGCCCCTTTGGGTTATACACGTAGATATACAAGCCGTAGTTTTCTTGCATATTCTCTCTGTATGAGTAGCAATATTCTACGAAGTGAATAATCTGGGCGTCCTTCGCTGCGTTATAGGGGTAATCCTTAACATCGAATGGAGCGCCGCCTACGGTGGAGCTTTTCAGGTCATCGAGAACGTTAGTTTGTGAATAGCTCGTTTCGCTCGTGGCTGCAAGGGCTACTAACGGTACTGCCATAAAGACAGTACCGAATAGTATAATAACCGTTAAAGCAAAAGCCGCTATTCGCACGGATATTGCTTTAATCAAAAGATAATTGACTCCTTGTCAAGTATTACTTTCGTAGGCAGCTCCATAACAGCAAAGTTGATAATTACGCTGGACTCGCCGTTATAAGAAGTCACTACGAGGGTAAACATATTGGGATATGCCTTACCCGTACAGTCTGATACCTCGGCATCGGGATATATAGCCCTTAATATATCCGTTAATTCGCCTTTAGGAGTGATAACGAAGGATTCCTTGGATTCCTCGATATAGAAGCCGTCCGAAAGATCGGTTTCCTTCTGGAAGGAATACACCTCGCCGTCCACGGTGAAATCAAAATCCTTGCCCTCTATTGCGTTAGGAATAATCTTGATTGAATAGCCGCTAACGTCGTTTTCCGAGGAATTGAAGGTGTACTTTACGTCCACTTTCAACGATTCGTCCTTGGAGATCGTATAGTCGTTTGCAACATTCATAATATCCTTGTCGCCAATAGTGACGTAGAATGTTTTGAACTCACTTGTAAATCCGCTTGTAAACTTAGCGATAAAGCCGATAACACCGACCAAAGCCAACACTATGAGGACATAGACAATTATTTTCGCTGCATTCTTCATAGTGTTATACCTCCAATTACATTATAATATTGGAGTTATCCCATGTAACAGAAGTTGCATCGATAACAAGAGTGTCAGAGTTAAATCTTACACCCTGTGTTGCAGTACCGGATGCAGCTGCGATACCCTGATAGCTGTAAGACCAGTTCATATTGAGGTGCGCATGGAATGCGGGTTCTGAAATAATGAATGATCTGAAAGCACTCTGCCACTGAGTCTTACCTGTTCCGGGATTTCCTGTTGCGGTAATGAATCTTGTACAAGCACCTACATCAACAGTCTGAGAAGTAACACTTCTAAGATCTGCAAAGCTTGCTATGCTCTGAGTCTTCTGATAGTTACCACTAGTAAGAGCTGATATACAGGCGTTGTAAAGTTCATTGGTAAGCTTGAGTTCAACAAGACCTGCCTCGAAGGTGCCTTGAATAGTACCATCAGAGTATTTTACGTTATAGCTAATGGTAGTTGTGCTATCAAAGGTCATAGGTGTAGGATTGTAAGAAAGTGTTACACTTTCTACACGCTTTACATAGTCAACAACGCAAGTAGCCTTAAGTGCAAGGTTATCCGCAGAAGTATCTCCATCAACATAGTTGTGAGTAGTTACATTAATGGCAATCTGTTCGCCAAATGCCTTGCCTACTGAAAGAGTCCAAGTGTTATTGCCGGCATTTGTTACAGCAAAGTACTCGCCTACGGCCTTACCGGATGCCCATGCACTATTGGGGTTTACCCAATCAAAAGTAAGATCAAGTGTCTTGAATGTTGCATCTGCAGGCTCTACAGTAGCAGTGATGATATAAGCAGACTCCGCAATGGGAGAAATTCCGTAATCGTCATATTCGGATGAAAGAATTCTAGCAGACATAAGTCTGATACCGTTTTCTTCAGCCTCCTGGATTATTGCACCGCCTACTGTCTCATTATCGTTGATAGTAACGTCGGGATTAACTTCATCTCGTACTGTATAAGTGGGAATGAGTGCGGCAATTACGCCTACAAAAAGAAGTGCGATGCAGACAAAGGCTGCAATCCACTTTATATTATCTGATTTCTTGTGATTATTAAGTTCGTTATACATTATAAATCCTCCTTTAATGTGTCATGTTTTATATTTTAGTGTATTTTTGTGTGTACTGATCGGCTCTCTTACGGTTACGGACACCCTTCTGATAACCGAAGCCCGCTACCATACGCGAGCCGAGCCTTTTAGGAATAATGTAAGCATCATCCCAGCCGCGAGAATAACCAATTTTATACGCGGTAGTCATATCTTCCTTATACGACCTGCGGGGTGCCTTGTTTTCTTTATTGCTCATATAGACCTCCTTTTTTGTTGGCGACCTATGCTACAAGTGGTAACATAGGCCGCGTTGTTAATGCTTTATTACTTCAAAAGCATATTAAGCAGTGCCTTATCGGACTGACGGTAGGGCTTTACCGCACATTCGTACACCTCGCCGTTTTCGTCATAAGAAACGACAGCGAAGGTGTTGCCGGATACGACCTTCTTGGTCTTTTCGTCCTTGATCTCGAAGGGCTTTACTACAAGCTCTGCTGCCATAGCGTTTCCGAATACGATATCCAGAACGACGAAGCCGCCGTTGTCCGGGGGCGTAATCGCGACCTTTACATCTCGGCCGCGGATCTGTCCTTTAATGAAGTAGGAATAGTAGGTTTTGCCTTCCATTTCAAAGGTTTCGCGCTCTACAAAGATTGCTTTACCTGCGTTAGTTTCGTTCGTTTTAGCCATAAATTCTGATACCTCCTGTTAAATTATTTAGATTTTCTCTGCGAGATTTCACTCGCTTCTGCCTTGGATTTACCCTCGGAAATAGCCTTTTTGTACTTATACAGTCCTGCATGATCGGTCTGTGCCTGCAAGTAACCGGAACGGATACCTGCCTCATAGTCTGTAAGCTCCTTGCCTTCCTTAGGTCCGCGCTGATGCACCTTTGCACGACGTTCAGCTGCGTACTTCTTTGCACGTTTGGACGGGATCGCCCATCTGCGCTGATTGTACTTGTTTCCGCCCTCGGCGGTGGCTTCCTTTTTAGCCATTAAAAAATCCTCCTGTGATTTGTAGATTTTGTTTGCCCGTAGGCTATTCAGTTGTCCGTAACCTGAACGCTCCTTGAAACTCTGTTCCCGGCGATTGTGCTATGGAAGGTGGCCACCTTAGCTTG
>JAZTXO010000121.1:0-21656 GCA_045636445.1 Eubacteriales bacterium
TCTTTATGTTATAATAGCAAGGCTTTGAAAAAAGGATGGAGCTTAATTGCTCCCAAACAAACAATAGGAGGATTCAAAAATGTCCACATTTATGGCAAAAGCAGAAACCATCGAGCGCAGATGGTATGTTATTGATGCCGCAGGCAAGCCTCTCGGTAGAACCGCTGTTAAGGCTGCTAACATTCTTCGCGGTAAGCACAGACCCGAGTTCACACCCCACGCTGATTGCGGCGAGTTCGTTATCATCGTAAACGCAGCTAAAGCTACTCTTTCCGGTAAGAAGCTTGAGCAGAAGTACTACCGTCATCACTCCGGTTACATCGGCGGTCTCAAGGAGATCCAGTACAAGACTCTTATGGCTACTCGTCCCGAGATGGCTATGGAGCTTGCAGTTAAGGGTATGCTCCCCCACAACTCTCTTGGTGCAAAGGCTTTCACTCGCCTTCACGTTTATGCAGGCGCAGAGCACAAGCAGGCTGCTCAGCAGCCCGTAGTGGTTGACTAATAGGAGGTAAAGAAGAATGTATACTAGTGCTAAACCCTATTTCTACGGAACCGGTAGAAGAAAGAAGTCCGTTGCAAGAGTTCGCCTTTACCCCGGTACTGGCGTTGTTACCATCAACGGCAGAGATATTGCTGATTACTTCGGTCTTGAGACCATGAAGCTTATCGTTAACCAGCCTTTCGGCGTTACCGATACTGTTGGAAAGTTCGACATCGTTGCAAACGTTAACGGCGGTGGCTTCTCCGGCCAGGCAGGTGCTATCCGTCACGGTGTTGCTCGTGCGCTCCTTTCCGCTGATGAGACCTACAAGCCTCTTCTTAAGAAGGCTGGCTTCCTCACCAGAGACCCCAGAATGAAGGAAAGAAAGAAGTACGGACTCAAAGCAGCTCGTCGTGCTCCTCAGTTCTCGAAGAGATAATTTCGACCTTGTCGAATACAAAAAATGCTCAACTACGGTTGGGCATTTTTTATTATCTCTTGGAGAACAATGAAATAAATCCGCTTCGCGTATTCTTGAAATGACCTATCGGTCTTGAAATACGCTAAAGCGAATGAAATGCACTGCGGTGCATAAGGATTTATTTTATTTCACGATGCCAAAGGCATCATTTCAAGACGGCTGTGCCGTCATTTCAAGCTCACCCAAGGCGAGCATTTCATTCTTCCCTGCCCATGCCCCAAATGGTTTTCGGTTTTTTCTTTTTATATCAATACTCTGTTTGGTGAAAATTTGGTGCAAGTTGACCTTGCGTGGATACGCACGCCAAAAAAGGTATTTACAAACAGCTCCTTTTGTGGTATAATAAAGTTGGTTAGGTATCTAATCGATAAACTTGAATTTACGGAGCATCTATATTTATTTAATTCTTCGAAAAATTAAAGATTATGGTATTATAAAGAGAAAAATGAACAACAACACGAAAAATAAAAATTACATATTAAGATATTGTTTAAGCACATACATAGCTTTTTGGATAGGCATAGTGTTAGTGGGAGTTATATATCTTTCCAGTAACAATGACTGGCTTATGGAGATATTAACCATTCCATTATCATGGATACCCACAATAGTTTTACTTTCGATGTTTAAAAAAGTATTACCTAATGAAAACAAAAAGGACTGGGTGAAAAAATCATTTACATCTAAAGTAAATGTTGCCTTAGTTATCAGTGTAACTTTAGCATTTATATTGTCGGTTGTATTTACATATTTAATAATGATGTTTAGTAATTCCGGTGTAGAGAAATTTAATTTTAGTTCATTATCAATCAGCTTCATTATAACAGAGATAATATTCGCTATTGTTACAGGAGCAACCGGAGAGGAATTAGGATGGAGAGGTTTTCTTCAACGCCATTATGAAAAAGAAAATGGCGGTAAAGTTATCAAAGCTTCTTTAAATGTTGGACTTATATGGTCTTTTTGGCATCTGCCACTTTGGTTTACTTCTACTGCCGGTCAGCCAATAGAATTTATGTTAAATCATATAACTACATTTTTTATTATGACTATGAGCTTGTCGGTTATTATTGCAATTTGTTATAACAGTTGTAAAAATATATTTATGCCTATGTGGATACATTTTATTGCTAATTTATCAGTTGCGTTAGTATATCCATACTTTACAAGTAATCCAGCAATAATGGGTGGTAAATTATGGATATCTATATTCTATGTTGTCGTAGTAGGTATATTTGTTTTATGGCACAAAAATAAAAAAGCAATCAACTGATAGCGTATAAATTCCAATTTGTCAAGCTGATTAATCGTTAAATCTCGATGTGATTTTGATGCAAATTTTGCGGAGCAGTTTAGGTTAACGTACTCACGTTATTAAACACCTACTCTAAAACTCGAAAAGATGATTTTCCACACGACAATTATTTTGATATGCAAAAAGCTCTGTTTCGGCAGAGCTTTTTGTTTTGTCTGTGGCTATTCGACTATATAACGAGCTATCTTTTTTCGTGCAAGCATATCATTTACAAATTAACTGTTTTGTGGTATAATTTATTTAGTTGAAAACATTGAAATCAACACATTAGGCAAATCTCGTTGTTCAAATTTCTTTTTGCGGTTGGTATAATAAAGGCACAACAGACCAAAAAAGGAGAAACAAAATGAACACAGACAAAATTTACGCAGAATCCATCGCAAAGGAGTATGCTCCCAAGGACAACTCCAAAATCGTTGCGCTTCGCAAACTCGACAAAAAGGCAAAATTGCCCGCAACCATTTTCACGTACTCTTGGGGCATTATGTTTACGCTTGTTTTTGGAACAGGTATGTCATTTGCAATGGGGGTTATCGGTAACAGTATGGTTATTGGTATCATTGTCGGTATTATCGGGCTTATCGGTTGCGGTGTGAATTATCCGATTTATAAGAAGATGCTTGAAAACGGCAAGAAAAAATATGCTTATGAGATCGTGGAGCTCGCAAGAGAGATCAGCGAAGGAAAGTAAATTATCAAAGGGGGCGTCTTATGAATAAAAACGAAAGCAAATACTTTAATACGGCAATCAGAATGGACGAAGCCCTCATTGCGTTACTTGAAAAGAAGGACTTTGAATATATAACCATCAAGGAAATCTGTGATGTTGCAGGGGTAAATCGGTCAACATTTTACCTACATTATGAGAATACTTCGGATTTATTAAAGGAAACCACCATATATATCCTTGATAAACACTTTGCTTACTATTCTGCTGATACAAAAGGGATTACGGAACGCTTTGAAAATTGTGAGCTCGGTGACTTGGTTTTCGTAACATCCGAATATCTCACACCATATCTTACCTTTATCAAGGAGAATCAGCGTATATTTAAGGTTGCTATCAAAGAGTTCGATTCCTTGAATATGGATGAAGTGTACAGCAAAATGTTCAACCATATCTTCGATCCCATCCTCTCACGCTTTCGCGTTCCCGATAAAGAACGTGCCTATATGATGAAATTCTATCTAATGGGCGTGTTTGCTATCGTTATGGAATGGCTCGATAAGAAGTGTTCCGACGATATGGATACAGTAATCAAGATTATCACAGATTGTGTTTTGGGCGAGAGGAATATCAATGGATAGAACGCTCAAAGTTGCTCTTTTCAGCTTGATTTTTAATGTTGCCTTCGGTGCATACCATCTTGTATTTGGTATTGTGTCAAGCTCGTGGTGGCTATTAACACTTGGCACTTATTACTTAATTTTAAGCATCGTTCGCTTTGCGGTACTAATCTCCAAGTCAAAGGAACGGTTTATTACCAAGTTCGCAGGATGGATGCTGATGGTATTATCCATTCCTCTTGTCGGAACTGTTATTCTGTCGGTAGTCCGTGACAGAGGGCAGGAATATCATATGATCGTAATGATTGCCATGGCGACTTATGCCTTTACTAAAATTACACTCGCGACAATCAATCTTGTAAAATCTCGTCGCAGTACATCGGGGGCACTCATAACGTTACGAAATATATCTTTTGCGGATGCCTTTGTTTCCATCTTCGCATTGCAACGCTCAATGCTCGTATCCTTTGAGGGAATGACCGAAATCGAGATATTGATTATGAACGTCGCTCTCGGCTCTGCCGTATGCGTAATAGTTTTTATGCTCGGATTGAATCTTGTACGAAGCAAGAAAATATTGTTTAACGCTTTGAATGATTGAAATATGGCATTAAATGTTAGTGTGAGTTGGTGCAAATTTGGAGCAACACTTTATCGGGCGATACTCACGATATTAAATATCTACGCAAAAACTCCGAGAGATAATTTCGTCCTTGTCGAATACAAAAATGCTCTGCTTTTGCAGGGCATTTTTTATTATCTCTTGGAGAACAACTATGATTGCCCCGGGCAAAATCATAACCCTAAACGCATTCCCTGCCGTCCTATAATCAAACGAAGCGAGTCGACAAGCTCGCTTGTCAGTGAGCGAGTGCAGATTGCTCCGCGAGCGTTTTGCGATTAGCAAAACAAAGTGCGTAGCACCGCATCGAAAGATGTGAAGCTCGCAAGGAGTATTTACTTTTTAAAGATTTTGTGGTATAATTATATTGATTTGGTATCTAATCGATAAACTTATATTTGACGAGGTGATTTTATGAAAAAGGTTCTTCAAGTAATTTGCTGTGCAGTAGGCAGTGGAATGATTGGTTTCTTTGCAAATCAGTTGAACACGGTTGTGGGAAGTGTGTGTTTTACGCTCGGTGTTGCTTTGCTTGTTGGTTCAATCATTCTTGTATCAAAGCAAGATAAAGAGAATTAGTATCTTCCCTACCGCCCTATTTACTCTTGTAAAAATTATAGTATAATGTAACTGTTAGATAAACTCGAATTTGTAGGAGAAAACGACAATGGAATGGAATTCATCATTGTATGACAACAAACACGATTTTGTGGCTGAATACGGCAAAGGTTTATTGGAGTTTATCCCCAAGAACAATGAACAAACTATCTTGGATTTGGGCTGTGGAACAGGAACACTTACGGCACTGTTAGTCGGCCTTTGTAGCAAGGTTGTCGGCGTTGATAGTTCGCAGAATATGATAGATAAAGCAAAAAAGCAGTTTGAAAACATTGAATTTTTGGTATGTGATGCTCTTGCTTCCGAAATGGCTGACAGCTATTCTCCAAACGGTGAGAAGTATACGGGGTATCTGAATATTCGAAATCCGTTTATTATTGATGCGAAAGGGGAGAAATGGTCTCGTATCGCTATTGATGATGATATTAAAAAGTTACTTGATAACTATGGCTCTTCTGCTTTCAAGGAGGGCGGTAAATGGAGAACAAAACCCGCAGATATAGCGGCTACTATTGAAGCTTACGCTTGCAACATTTGCTTCATTTGTGGATATGAAGGAATGGCAGAGAATCACACTAATTCTTATTGGCCTTGCTCCCTTTCTTATCGTTACTCCGTTTATGATCAAGATAGAGCAGACGGCGGGATATTACGAATGTAATGAATGCGGCCACAAATACGTACCCACGTATAGCAGTGTTTTTATGGCTATGCATACAGGCAGAACGAGATACATGAAATGTCCAAAGTGCGGCAAAAAATCGTGGCAGAAAAAGGTTATAAGTAAAAAATGAATACCTAAAGGTTGGCTTACGAACGGATTTTTGCCAACCTTTTTTTATTATAATCATTAGTCTTTTTTCTGCCAAACAATTTCGCCGTTAATTATTGTTGCAATGAGGGTTGCTCTTATATCAAGGGGACTGCCTTTATAAATTGCGATATCCGCATCTTTTCCTACCTTTAAGCTACCTACCATATGGTCCACGCGACATATGCGCGCTGCGTTAATGGTTATAGCACGAAGCGCCTCCATCTCCCCCAGCCCCTCGTTTGCTGCCATCGCCGCGCATACAAGGAGATGCTGAATTCGGGATACGGGGTGGTCGGTGGTTAATGCGACGGTTACCCCTGCATTTTGCAATATTCCCGGGGTTTTGAAATCCGATAACCCCACCTCGTTTTTACTGCGGGATGCAAGGGATGGACCAACTATGGCGGGAAAACCGCTTTCGGCAATTTCCTCGGCTATAAGATGCCCCTCGGTGCAATGATCGAGAGTGAGTTCGAGGCCAAATTCCCTAGCAATTCGTATAGCGGTAAAAATATCGTCTGCCCTATGAACGTGGGCTTTGATCGGTATCTTTCCTTCAAAAAGTTCTCTATAACATTCCTTATTAAAATCTTTTTGTACGTTTCCGTTTTTTTCGTCTTCAAAATACTGACGTGCAAGAAATAATTCTTCTCTTATCAGCGAGGTTATCGCCATACGGGTCGAGGGAATGTTGCCGTTTGTGCCGTAGTTTGTTATAGGGTTTTCTCCGAATGCCATCTTTATAGCCGCAGGAGCAAGAACCACCATATCATCAATACGTCTGCCAAAGGTTTTTATAAAAGCGAACTGACCGCCTATGGCGTTAGCGCTCCCCGGACCTACCATTACGCCGGTGATACCTACCGCTAAGGCGTTGTGAAATGCGCTATCCATCGGATTTATCGCATCTATTGCCCTAAGCGCCGGTGTTATCGGGTTTGTGCCCTCGTTTGTTGGGTCGTTTTGCGCAGTGATTTTCTCTTCAGAAATGCCTATATGACTGTGGGCGTCTATAAAACCGGGAAAAATATTAAGGCCTTCGGCATCAAAAAGCTGCATACCGTCTCTTTTTTCAATTGTTTTTGCAATTTTAATAATCTTTCCTTTATCTATAAGAACGTCGTTTTTTATCGGATTATCATCTTCCATTGTATATAAAATACCGTTTTGAATTAAAAGCATAATTATCTCCCAAAAATTTCAAAAATTATATGAATAGTTTTTTCAAAAACGAGACAAACTATTCTTGAATTCCATAATAAGGAGACAAAAAAATGAACAACAACAACAACAACAACAACAACAACAACAACAACAACAACAACAACAACCAGTACAACAAGAACAATCAGAACAATCAGAACAACCAGAACAACCAGAATAACCAGAATAACCAGAATAACCAGAACAACCAGAACAACCAGAACAACCAGAATAACCAGAATAATCAGAATAATCAGAATAATCAGAATAGCCAGAATAATCAGAATAGCCAGAATAACCAGAATAACCAGAATAACCAGAATAATCAGAATAGCCAGAATAACAAAAACAATCAGAATAATCAGTACAGATAAAAAAACTCCCGACCGCTCTCCGGCGGTCGAGTTATTAAAAAACAGCTCAAGTCATAAAAGCTTGAGCTGTCTTTTTTAGTTTATCTCATCATTTTTTCTTCTTTGTCGTGAACATTCGGTCCTGTTCCGAGAATATGCTCTTCCGCTGTCACCTCTGTGCCACACTCACGGCATTTTTCAAGAAGAGGAACTACCGGTGTTATAGCAACGTCAATTCTTCCGTCCATAACAGTAGTTGTGGAAACTAATATCGAATCATTTACACAGAACATTAGCCGACATATTTATCAGTTCATCGTAATATCATTTTTGTTCTGTGCCATATTCTCATTTTCTGACTCAACGGCATTTTCGCAGGAGCAAAGCTCGGAAAGCTCTTTTAGAGTTATTTCGTATTTAGGAGCAAATGAATCCGAAGAGGCATAAGATATAATCTTATTTTTAAGCCAGGATGCAAAGGGATCATTCTCGCAGAGATTAAGGGTACAAACGATAAGTCTTCCCTCTCCTACCTTGTACTCAAAGAGCATTGCTTCTTTTTTTGCATTCTTGTACGAGGAAGCGATATCGATAATAGGATCGTGAGGAATTCTTTTCAAGTTAATAACTGCCGCAGAGGAATCCAGCATTTTCCTGAACTGCCAACCGCAATATCCGTCGTTTGGAAGCTCGGAAAGGAGAGGATGATCGGCTATGACGGTAGCAAGATGTCCGTTAGTTCTTCCTGCAACAGAAAGCTGGAATCTGGTTTTTACCGAAGCAAAAGGACCTGTGCCAAAGAGAACGACTCTCTCGCCTGCTTCCATTTTCTTCATAAGCTCCTGGGCGCTTATATCATTTGTTACGGTTACCAAAGAAGCATCGGCTTCAGTTACACTTGGGAACAAGTATGCATCCCAAGAGTTTTCAGTATCGGTATTACCGCCCGAAAGTGATGCGCTTATCATAAGCTTTTCGGGTTTTGCAACTTCGGGAAGAGTCATTTCGATAGTATAAAGCTGAGTTATCTCTCCGTTAGGAACGGTATCAAGGGTTTTCTTGTTTCGGAAAATTACCTTTCCGTTCATATTTACTCTGATACAAAGCTCTGCATCGGTGAGTTTTTCGCCATAATTTGAAACAAGAATCGGAAGGCTTATTTTCTCGCCTGATGCAAAGTTTCTGCATACGGGAAGATCGCAAAGAAGCACCGCATCGCTATTATATTTAAGCACGTTTTCAACAGATTCACCCGCTTTAAGCTCGTAAAACTCATTCATCATACCAACGCAATAGCCAAACGTATGCCAATGGGTATCAATATCACCGAGAAAATCGTAGCCTGCAAAGGTTTCGCATCTGCGAACGGTTTCAAAACAATGCTTACGAAGCATCATTTGCCATTTAACCGAGTTTTTATAATAAGTAGGTGCTTTTTCGAGAATACCAACGTCAGAAAGATGCTTTTCAACAGAGGACATAAACTCGGTATCGCCTATTCTTGAGCCTTTATATCTATCCTTCAGACTTAAATCAATATACGTTCCGTGGATACAAATTTCGTGGGTAAGAAGAGGTTTTCCGTAAATTGAGTTGCGTTTATCAATAACCTCTTTCGTTCCCTCGGAGGAATCGTAGCTGGTAAGGCCCAAAGAATAGCTATTATAAATGTCACAGAACTCGGAAAGAGCCGCAAGACGCTTGGGATTGTGGGGGAAAGGCTCTTCCACCTTAAGATCGCCCCAGCTATGGTATTCAATTCCACGCATTGCCGACATAGGCGACATAAGTGCATCGGAGGAGGTATGTACGTAATCTGCAACCTTACGAAGATGTTCTATGTAGTCCTCGTCTATAACCATTTCGTTGCCCGAAGAGAATGCGCAAACGGAAGTGTACTTTCTGCAAGCATCTATAATTTCAAGCCATTCTTCATAGGTGGTGTTATTAGGTGTTTCCACCTCTATAACCATACCAAGCTCGTCCGCTGCCTCCATATATTCAGGCATAGGAACGTAGGTATGGAAACGGATAGAGTTAAAACCAAGCTCTTTTAAGGTTTTGAGAACCTGTCTGTAATAGTTCTTTTCCCTTGTGGGATGAACGGTAATCGGATGATAGCAATGCTCACAAGTGCCACGGAAGAAATAAGGCTCTCCGTTAAGATAAAGGCGAGTTCCCTTTACTGTAAGCCTGCGGATACCGAATCTTTGCTCAAGCGTCTGATTCTCACTTGACACGACAACCGTGTAAAGATAGGGTGATGCGGGTGACCACTTATTATAGTCGGTACAAGGAACGGTAATTTTCTTTTCGCCCTTCTCTGCTTTCACCGAATAGATTTCTTTGCCGTTATCAAGAATACGAATAAGCTTTTCACAGCTCTCACCGCCAAGAAGATTTACGGTAAAGGATGAAAGATCCTTCGAAACAGAAACATATACATTACGGAGTCCGTCGGGATAGAATCTTATTTCAACGTCACCCCAAATACCACCGGTGCATTCGTTTGATGCACGGGAGGT
Organism: Eubacteriales bacterium; assembly: GCA_045636445.1. Lineage (GTDB taxonomy): Bacteria > Bacillota > Clostridia > Oscillospirales > CAG-272 > UBA1740. The sequence goes on from JAZTXO010000121.1 coordinate 9,703, forward strand.
AAGACCTGACACAGGTCTGCCCATATATCCTGCAAGACGGTTATTGGATACAGTAAGGGTAATTCTGTTTTCGCCCTCTTTTAGAGTTCCTTTAGGAATATTCATAAAGAATTCTGCAGAATATCCCTCGTGGCAACCGAGATAAACGCCGTTTACCCAAGCGGAAAGTCTGTTCTGCGCACCGCCTACGTAAAGGTCGCAATCTTCCGCCATATCACCTTTGGAAAGCGTAAAGCTTCTCTGATATACAAAGCAGCCTACGGGGTTTGGCAGTGCCATATCGGGACAATATCCCGCCTGAGGATATCTTTGCAAGGTGTAAAGATGATTCCAGGAAAGCTTTGTATGAAGAGGAGTGGTGCGGAAGAGGTCAAGCATATCCTCAAAATATCCGGGTACGGGACATTCTGTAACACAATTTACATCCTGCTCTACGTTGTTGGTGTCGGAAATAAAGAAGAACGGCTCGTCATTACTTTCGTAGGGTTTATTTGAATAATAATCCAAAAACCATGTTCCATTAAGAGATATTTTATTGTTTTTCATTTTGATTTCTTTCTTATGATGATAACTAATGATTTAAATTACTTTACAATTATATTATACAGTCTTTTTGAAAATACTGTTAGCACAAAAACTGCGTTTTTTTAGACAAAAGATAGTTCTAACGAGATAATAACGATGATACGACAAGATCGGAGATAAGTTTCATACCTTCGGAGTTTGGGTGCAAACCGTCGGGTAGATAAACATCTGCCGTTTCTTGTGTTATTCCGCTTTTTCTTAAATCAATCGTTCTGATACCAAAGTGTGAGCAAAGCTTTTCAAGCTCCGTCACCGCCTCGTCTGCTTTCTCCGGAGTATAGTATCCCTTCACATAACCCGGTAAAAGACAGATTATTTCAGATTTCGGGTAACAATCTCGAAGTCGCAAAAGCGTTTCGGTATATCCGTCAACGAAGGTCTGCCACTTAGTCAACGAATAATCAGGTGTCACAGAACAATGCGCCACATCAAATCTTCCAATGGGATAAAGCGCCCTGCCAATGTCGTTTGTACCGCCATAGAGAAATATCACATCCGGAATACCGCCAAGCGAAAGATTTTTTATTCTTTCGGGATTTGCCATACAACGATCCGGCCCAAGATTTCCTTCAGGCTTATCGTAAATATTGGAAACCTGACTTCCAGCCCAAGAATCGTTAAAGCCTAGCGACGCACCAAGCTCACTAATTACGCGCATCCACCAGGTGAGATTTAGGTCTGTTAAAAGATTATCTTGGGGATACCTTGCGGCATTTTTTTCGGGGATAACGCTGCGGAAGGTGGATATACTATCCCCTAAAATTGAAATGATGCTGTTTTTATAATAGTTTTCTGCCATAAATTATATATGATAATTAGATTTTTTCACAAATTCATTATAGACTTCTTCGGTAACGCCTTTGTTTTTAATAATAGAGGAATAGAGCCTTCCGCTATCCTTAATTTCACGCTTTTGCGTTTCATAGTCCACGCGTACGATACCGAATCTTGCACATTCCCCCTCTCGCCATTCGAAGTTATCAAGGAATGACCAATGATAATATCGCTCGATGCGGTTATCGCTTTCGCTGATAAGCTTTAGCTGGTCATAGATAAAACTAGAACGGAAGGAGTCGCTATTATCACAAGTTCCGTTTTCGGTAACGAATACGGGGTATTCTCTGCCATATTTTTCGGAGAGCTTATTTGAAAGCTCTATAAGTCCCTCGTGGTATATTTCCCAGCCGAGGTCGTTATGAAAGGCATTCTTCTTTGTTCCGTCGGAAATACCCGAAACGCTGCTTCTGGAGTAATAATTGATTCCTATAAAATCAAAATATCTTCCCTTTTTAACAGCCTTTCTTTTACGAACCGGAAATTTGCATTTACCGGTCATCATAGCTTCGGTTATTGCATCCTGGAACATATAAGAGGTAAATTTCGAACAAAGTCTATGCCATAGATTTTTGGGATTTTCAGGCTCAAATACACGAAGGTGATTGGCAAAGCTTACAAGAGTTTCTTCTTTTTTCTTACCTAGCTTCGCACGTTTTTCATGTATCATATTATAGGCACGTATATGAGCTGCCGTCATATTGGAAAAGACTTTTATAAACAGAGAAAGTGATTTCTTTTCGGGCGGCCAGATACCGTAGAAAAAGCTGTTTAGATTATATACGTTAGGCTCGTTGATTGTGATATATTCGGAAACGATGTCCCCAAGATAGTCTACCACGTGCATGGCAAAGTTCAAAAATATATTGACAGAGTCCTTATGTGACCACGCACCCATATCTTCAAACCACAAGGGATTGGTAAAATGATGAAGAGTCATAAGAGGCTTTATGCCTTTGGATATCATATACTCAATCTCTTCTCGGTAATGAGCGAGGACTGATTCGTCAAACTCCCCTATTTTCGGCTCTATTCTTGACCACTCGATGCCGAAACGGTAGATCTCAAGCCCCATTTCTGCCATAAGGTCAATATCTTCACGCCATCTGTTATAGTGGTCGTCGGCACGGTAAGGCGATGTGCCGTCATATACTTTGCCTTCCTCTGCAAAGCGATACCAGTTATTATTCTTATCACCGCCCTCGATTTGAGTTGCGGCGGTAGCACTTCCAAGAAGAATACCCGGTTTAAGGTTAAGCTTCATTTCCATCTGCCGTTTCCTTTTCCCCATTCCTTTTTTCAAGATCGGAAACTATTTCTTCATACATTTTTTCGTCTATTTTAAACTTCTTTTGATAAATTATAAATCCGACAAGAATACATATAAGAGGTAAGATCATCATAGCGATTTTCATTACCCAAATAGACCAGTCAGGAGCTGTTGCCGCAATTTCAGCGGTTATTGCAGCAACACTTTCGGGATCTGTAACCGTCTTGGTTGCGACTGTTATCGCCTTTTCGTAATCATTAAGCTTGGATACAATCAGCGTAAGAGTTACAACGGCAGTACCGAGAGCACCGCCAAGCTTATTTATAAACGGTTGAACTGCAAAGCTAACAGATTCGTTTCTCTTGCCAAGAGTCCATTCGCCGTATTCTACCGCATCGGCAAGGAATAAGAGCATAAGAAGCTGAATAAATGCCTGGGCAAAGAAAAGAACGAGGCCTGCGATTATAATAATAGGCAAAATTTCAAACGAGAAGAAGAATATAACGTACGCTACAACTACCGCAACCATCGCACCGAAGTAGAGCTGTTTTCTTGTGAATTTGTTCGAAAACTTCGGGAATATTGCAAGTGCGGTAAGTTGTGCAACTGCGAGAACTGCTGCAAAAACGGTGTAAGTACCTTCATCACCGAATGCATATTTAAAGTAGTAAAGACCAAAGGATGTAGTTGTACAGTAGCCTATCATAAAGAGTGCCATTGAAATGGCAACTACCATAAGCTGGTCATTTTTTACAAGAGCTTTAACCATACCGCCAAGCGAGGTACGCTCCTGCTTTGAAAGTCTGCTTCTGTCTTCCTTTACTCCAAAAAGGGTTGCAAGTTGGAACAACCACATCAAAGCAACGAGGATTACGGCAAAAGTAAGATAGCTTCCGCGAGCATCAAGTCCCAATCCCGAGAAAAGATCGGGTACCATCGGGAACAGAACAACAACGGCAAACATACCTACGTTTGCACATATTCTGGCAATAGCGCCGGTTCCCTCTCTGACCTTTTGATCCTTTGAGATTGCGGGCATAAGCGACCAATAGGAAATATCGTTTGTTGTATATGCCATTCCCCAAAGAAGATATACCGCGCCAAACAGTACGACATACCATATACCGTCTATTTTAAAATTATGGAAGAGCAATACCGTAAGGATTCCCGAAGAAATCATTCCAAACAATATCCAAGGCTTGAATTTACCCCATTTCGTATTAGTATTATCAACTATTGTACCCATTATCGGATCGTTAAGCGCATCAAAGACACGGAAAACAACCATAAGCGTACCTATCACACCAAGCTGCCAGTTGTCAAGACCCACAGTACCGGTAAGATAGTTTATCAAAAACATACTTATAAGAGTATAAACTGCATCACGTCCAACAGTACCGAGACCAAAGCAGTATTTATTTCTTCTCATTTGCTTATCCAAGATAAAATCCTCCGTTTTGTTGATTATGAATTATGAATATTTAAAATAAAGTTGCAAAATTCCTCTTTTACTTCGGTTAAAGATTTCTCATTTACAAAATAGTAGTCATACTCATAATTTTCGACAGAGTCGTCTGCTGCGTTGCCGTAGGTACGCTTTGCCATTCTGTCACCGCCTCGGATAAGAAGCGTTTTTGCAACTCCTCCTGTAGCTTCAACGAATTTAGCAATCTCCTCAGGCTCACGGATATGAACGAACATAACTTCCTTCTCCGAGAGCATGAAGTTACGATATTGCTCTGCTGCCCAAGCAGTAGGAAAATTATTATATTCAACGGAAATTCTCTTCAAATCGGCAAGGAATTTCCTGGATTTATCATCCTTTGCTCCGTTCCAGCCGCACATTTTTGCTATTTCCTTTATGGGAGTGATAGAAGAAATGTTTTCAACTCTGAATTTTTCTGCCGCCATAGCGCAAAGAGTGTCCTTGCCAACACCGCCTGCGCCGTTTATAACTAAGACTGTTTTTTTCATAATCTCGTCCTTATATATTATTTCAATATATAATATAACACATATTATATTGAAAGTCAAGAAAAGAAAAGATAGAATATTTTTTGAAAAATATATCTTTTGTATTTACTTTTGTATCAAAATGCTTTATAATGAGTTATAAATGCAAATACGGAGGTAATCTTCATGAATAAAAGACTTTTTGGAACACACGAGAATAAGGAAATTTACCTTTACACTATAAAAAACGAAGTATGCTCGGTTGACGTTATGAACTACGGAGCGACTCTTGTTCGCTTTATTCCATACGGAGTTGATATTGTAGGCGGTTTTGATACGCTTGAAAAATATCTTGAGGATAAAAGCTGTCAAGGCGTTACGGTTGGAAGAGTTTGCAACAGAATCGAGAATGCGGAGCTTCACCTTGACGGAGCTATATATATGCTTACGGTTAATGACGGTAACAGAGGTAACTGCCTACACGGTGGTGTTGGCTTTAAGTGCCGTGTTTGGGAAGTGGAAGACGCTTCCGAGAACTCGGTTACATTCTCTTATTATTCACCTGACGGCGAGGACGGCTTCCCTTCCGGACTTCTCACTAAGGTGACATATACTCTTGAGGGTTCAGAACTTATTATAAACTATTACGCCCGTCCCGATGGTACAACTCCTATAGCTCTTACAAACCATGCTTTCTTTAATCTGCATGGCGATTTTTCGAGGACTATATTTGACCACACGGCAAGAATTTACGCTTCAAGCTACACAAAGGTAAACTCAAAGCTTATTCCTACGGGTGAACGTCCTGCCGTTGCAGGTACTCCCTTTGATTTTAACGAGCCTCACGTGATAGGTTCAAGACTTGACGATAATCTTAAAAGCTATGACCACAACTACAACCTTGCGCCCCGTGAACACAAGGTTCACTCCGGCAAATATCTCGGTCTTGGCGCAGTTGTGGATAACGGAAATCTGGAGCTTTCGGTTTACACCGATCAGCCCTGCGTTCAGTTCTACACCGCGGGATTTCTCGGCAGTGGAAAGTTCGGCGACGCTCCCGCATTTAAGGGCGGTGTCACTCCCGTAAGATACGGAGCGTTCTGTCTTGAAGCACAGACCGAGCCTAACTGTGTAAATCACGGCGTAGCTATCTATGATGCAGGTCAGATTTACACACAAACAACTATCTATTCGGTTAAAAAACTTTAAGTCTGGGTGATACACGATACATCTATCAACGATTCGCGTTTTGCTTGAAGCAAGGAGAATGAAGTGAGAAGGATATATGAAGAAAACGGTGCAAGTGCAAGAGGAAACGTACTTCCCTTATCTCTTTTTCGACCGTTTCTCGACTTTGATAAGGCAACCCCCGATGAAAAATATCTTGATGAGCTTGTGAAAGCAGCGGAAGATATGCTTGACGAAGAGATTCCGCTGCTCCCACTCTCGCTCTATCGCACCTATTTCAAAACCGGAGATCGCGCGGAATTTGACCAAAAGTATCTAAGGCGAAGATATATGCTTGCCGTTTTGTCCTATGCCGAATACAGAGACGGAAAAGGCAGATTTGCCGAGAAGCTCTGCGATCTGATTTTTGCAATTCTGGAAGAATCCACGTGGGTTCTTCACGCTCATACGAATTACTTTGTTCAAACCCCCGGCGGTGAAATCCCCGACGTCTATTTGCCCGAGCATTTACACGCTCTTGATTTACGTGCGGCTATGACGGGTTCGCTTCTTACACTCACTTATTATTTGTGCCGAGAGGCTCTTGACAAGATTTCACCGATTATTGCAAAAAGACTGAAACACACAGTTCTTGACCGCATAATAAGACCTTATCTTGAACACAAATTCCCCTGGCCTCTTAACAACTGGCAGGTTTATATTGTTTCCTCTGTACTTTTTGTAACGGCATTTCTTGAAGAAGATACAGAAAAGCGTGAGACGGTTGTAGAGTTTGCGATGGAGCAGCTCGACGATTATATTGCGACCTACCCCGAGGACGGCGGTTGCGATGAGGGGGCGGGATATTGGTCGGCGGCATCGGGAGCTTATTTTGATGCTGCGGAATTGATTTACGATATGACGGCTGGAAAAATTGACATATTTTCTAAACCCGAAATGCGCAGACTTGGTGAATTTGAGCCGAGAATGCACGTAAAAGGCGCGAGATTTATCAACTTTGCAGACTGCTCTCCCCTTGTTTATTGCGACGGCAAACTCATTCATCGCTTTGGCATAAGAGTCGGTTCAAGCGAGATGAGAGAAGCCGGAAAAATACTTGCTAACGAGTTGCCTGCGGCTAATGAAAGCGTTTTTGACTTTAGTATGGCATACCGTTCCTTAAAAAATGCTCACTTCAAAATGTCAAGCGACAAGGTCGAGCCAAGCCTTCCGATATACGCATGGTTTGAAAATCTTAAAATTGCGGTTTTCAGAGAGCGCTCAAACGCAACCGGTGTTATTACAGCAATAAAGGGCGGTCACAATGCGGAATCGCACAATCACAACGACCTCGGATCATTCTTAATCTATTCCGACGGAACGCCTGTCATCATAGATGCGGGCAGCGGAGTTTATACCAAGAAGACCTTCTCCGACGAGCGTTACAGCATTTGGAATATGCAATCGGAATATCATAATCTGCCCACCTTTGGCGGTATCGGGCAGAAGGACGGTGCGGAATTCACGTCAAAGAATGAAAAATTCAACGCCGAAGCTCGCTCGGTAACAATGGAGCTTTCGGGTGCATATCCAAAAGAAGCGGGAATCAAAGAATTTACCCGCACACTCTCGCTTGACGGCTCGGAGGTATATATTTGTGACGTCTTTACCCTGAATGATTCCAAGGATGTGGAATTTAGGTTTTTAACTACCGAAAAGCCGACATTACACGGAAGTGGCGCGGTTAATCTTCCCGCAAAACGTACGCTTATTTTTGACCCGTCGCTCCATTTTGAGGCGGTGAACGTGGTTGCCGAATCCTATGATCCGAAAAAGCTTTTTGACACAGAATCTCTTTGGCAAATACGGCTGAAAACTACAACGAACGGCGGAAAATTCGACTTTAAGGTGGTTTGATAACGGAAGATCGCTTCCCCAAAAAGCTTGGCAAAAACTTTATATAAGGGTTTTACCTAAAATCTGTTGACTTTTTTACAAATATAAGTTATAATATCAAAGTAATAATTAAAGCTATGAGAAGAACAAGTAGCTATGTTTGGCGAAATACAGAAAGCTGCCGGGTGATGAGAGGCGCGTGAGCTTACATAGCGAATACGTCTTTGAGCGCGCACCGAACTTTCTTTTTGGAATTGTAGGCTGCGACGGGTAAGCCCGTTATAGCGTTTTTGAGGCAGATATTCTTTTGGGACGTCGAGGCGCTGTCCCCTACGTATGTCTGTAAATCAAGGTGGTACCACGTTTTATACGTCCTTGAGCTTTATTGGCTCAAGGACTTTTTTGTTTGTTAAAAAATTTATGTATATATGCCAAGAGCTTTTATATTAAAGTTCTTTGGCGTTACACTTTCTTTTAAGAAAGGTAGCAGAAAGGAAAAAACTATGCAGATTTACGAAGAACTCGTTGCCAGAGGTCTTATTGCTCAGGTAACAAACGAGGCAGAAATCAAGGAGATGATAAACAACGGCAAAGCCACCTTCTACATTGGCTTTGACCCCACGGCAGACTCGCTTCACGTTGGTCACTTTATGGCTCTTTGTCTTATGAAGAGACTCCAGATGGCAGGTAACAGACCTGTTGTTCTTATCGGTGGCGGTACTGCTATGGTTGGCGACCCCTCGGGCAGAACAGATATGCGTCAAATGATGACCAGAGAGACCATTCAGCACAACTGCGATTGCTTCAAGGTTCAGATGGAAAGATTCATCGACTTTGGCGAGGACAAGGCTATTATGGTTAACAATGCAGACTGGCTTCTCGACCTTAACTACGTTGAGGTGCTCAGAGAGGTTGGCGCTTGCTTCTCGGTTAACAGAATGCTCTCGGCAGAATGCTACAAGCAGAGAATGGAAAAGGGACTTTCCTTCCTTGAATTTAACTATATGATAATGCAGTCCTACGACTTCTATCACCTCTTCCAGAAGTACGGCTGTAATATGCAGTTTGGCGGTGACGACCAGTGGTCTAATATGCTTGGCGGTACAGAGCTTATCAGACGTAAGCTCTCTAAGGATGCTCATGCAATGACCATTACCCTGCTCTTAAACTCCGAGGGCAAGAAGATGGGTAAGACCGCATCGGGCGCAGTTTGGCTCGACCCCAAGAAAACCTCTCCCTATGACTTCTATCAGTACTGGAGAAACGTTGGAGATGCTGACGTTCTTAAGTGCATAAGAATGCTCACCTTCCTTCCTGTTGAGGAAATTGACAAGATGGACTCTTGGGAGGGCGCGCAGCTCAATACAGCAAAGGAAATTCTCGCTTACGAGCTTACAAAGCTCGTTCACGGTGAGGAAGAGGCTACTAAGGCTCAAGAGCAGGCAAAGGCACTCTTCGGTGCAGGCGGCGAGGCAGACGCTCCTACCGCAGAAATGCTTGAAGAGGACTTTTACATTGAGGGCAAGACCGATATTCTTACTATGCTCGTAAGAAGCGGCCTTTGCAAGTCCAAGTCCGAAGCTCGTCAGGCGGTTGCACAAGGCGGTGTTTCGGTTGACGGTGAAAAGGTTGCTGATATTAAGACCTACTTTGCAAAGGAAGATCTTGCAGAAGGTAAGCTTCTCCGTAAGGGTAAGAAAACCTATATGAAGGTTATATTCAAAGCATAATGGATTACAATTATCACACACACACCTACCGTTGCGGTCATGCCGACGGTGAGGATGAGGAATACGTAAAAAGAGCCATTGAATGCGGAATTAGGCACATGGGTTTTTCCGACCATGCACCATTCACATTTCCCGACGGGTATGAAATTGCAAGTCACGTGCAATCGGCTGATGCAAAAGGATATATCGAAAGCATTAAAAATTTACGAGAAAAATATTCCGACAAGATTGATCTTATGGTCGGTTTTGAGATGGAATATATGCCGACCTATTTTGACGAAATGTTGGAAAACGTTAAAAATATCGGGGCAGAATACCTAATTTTAGGTCAGCACTATATTGCAAACGGCTATGGAAATTCGATTACAAGCGGTGAAAGAACAGAATCGGAAGAGCGAATTTCCGAATACGTAGACTCTGTTTGCTCCGGTATTCGAAGCGGTGTTTTCAGCTACGTTGCGCACCCCGATATGATGAAATTCGTCGGCAGCGATGAAATATATCGCCGCGAGATGAAAAAAATCTGTCTTTGCTCGGTTGAACATGGTATTCCCCTTGAGATAAACTTCCTTGGAATCAGAACGGGACGGTTTTACCCTAACCCGAGATTTTGGGAAATTGCAAAAGAGGTGGGATGTCCTGTTACATTTGGCTTTGATGCGCACACACCTAAAGATGCCTATGACGGTGACTCACTCAAGGTTGCAGAATGGTTTGTAAGAAGGTATAAACTAAATTACATTGGAAAGCCGAAAATAATAAGATTGAACTAAAAAAATTACGCAAGGATTTTCCTTGCGTAATTTTTCTTCTTTATTGTAAATAAGGAGGCTTGACAGGCATACCGCCCTGCGCAGCAGACATAACGCAAGCGTTAGCAACCGCAACAGTCTTCGCCCCCTCGAATGCAGTACATTCAATTTCTTTATCGTTTATGATAGCGTCCATCATTTCCAATACTTCAGCGTATAAATTATGGTTGTTTATCTCAACCGGAATCTTAACGTCGGGGTAAATGTTAGCTCCGTCATCAGTACGAGCGTGGCGGAAAAGGGTTATTTCGGGAGAGGTATTATCGCAGATGATAGTACCCTTTGTACCGTAAAGGCAAGTGCGCATTGTGTAATTTCTCTTAACGGCAGTACCGCAGAAGATTTTACCGATAACGTTGTTCGGGAACTGCATAATTGCGATAGTATTCTCGTCAACGGGCCATTCGGGATTTGCCTTCTTGTTAGCAAGAGCCATAACCTTTTCCGGATCACCCGCGATCCAACGAAGAAGGTCGATGCAGTGGCAACCGCCACCGATAACACCGTGACGAAGTCTAACCGGGTCAAGTCTCCAATGTGCCTCGCTCATATAAGAATAATCGTGAGCATATTCCGACTCAATAAAGGTAAGCTCACCGATCTTTCCCTGCTCTATAAGCTCCTTTGCCTTAATGAAGCCAGGGCATTTACGGCCAACCTGTCCTGTCATAAACTTCTTATAGGTTTTTCTTGTAGCTTCAACGATTTTCTCGCACTCCTCCATAGTAAGAGCGAGAGGCTTTTCGCAGATAACATGATATCCTGCCTCAAGAGCAGCAACCGAATGCTCCATATGTACCTGGTCGGGGGTTGCAAGGATTACGCAATCGAATCCTCCGTCCTTTATCATTTCATAAAAATCGGTATAATATTTACCTAAACCGTATTCCTCAGCACGTTTCTTGCCTATTTCCTCGTTGTTTTCGCAAATCGCAACCAACTTAGCGTTTGGAATTCGGTTAATTGCTCTAACGTACGCATTACCGATTGACTTAACTCCTACTACCGCAAAGTTAATTATTTTCTCGCTCATCTTTTTCTCCAAATAATAATTATTTAGCGACTTCTGCTTCGCTATATGTTAATAATAAACTATACAAACAAAAAAGTCAACAAAAAAACTTATTTTCGAAAAATTTTTCGTAACCTCCCGCAAAAGTCCAGAAATTGAATAATACAGGGCGATTGCAAATTTTATGCCTGCGGAACAAAATTATAATAATCGTATACTTTCATATCGCCTCTTTGCTGACCGTTGCGAGTAAAGAGAGAGGAATAGCAATATTGCAGTCCCCTTTCTCTGGGAATTCTATGCTGATTTCCATATTCATCGGCATCTTCTTTTGAGTCGAAAAGACCAAGAATCTTCTCTTCCCCCTCTGTAAGTAATGCTACTGCAAATTTGTATTCCATAACGAAGTCTCCTTTTGTGTTTTTGTTTTTGTGACTTCATTATATAGGATTTGGTGTACTATTTTTAGGACACTTTATGCTTTTTGCTTAAATTTCGCATAAATTACAAGAGTAAAATATGCCGCTAATATATATGGAAATGACAGTATTTGTGCCTAGCGTTTTCCGATATCTATTTTTGCCGTTTTATCACGCTTGGCGAGAGGCTCTGCAATGTTACGAATCCCTCGCTCCTTGAGCACACGCAAGGACACAAAACAAAAAGACCAAGTCGGATCGTAGCCATGTCGTTCT
>JAZTXO010000122.1:0-28312 GCA_045636445.1 Eubacteriales bacterium
TAGACGACCGACTTTAACCTGCTTCACCGTATCCCCCTAAATATTGCTTGTAAAATGTCGGTATCTTGCGCTGAATTACCTTGCTGCATCGAGGTTTTACTCTTCCACGGATGCCCAAAAACTTCTTGTAATTTGCTTTTATTGCTTGTCTATATGCATCCGTGCCGAGCCTCTAAACCTCTCGCATGTGGTGAAAAAAGACTGCTAGCTGTCTTTGTTAAAATGCTCCAAATTCAGAAATACTTTGATATAATTATACTTTTTTTGATATGCGAAATTCAGTGAAAAAGGTCGGCTAAAAAATATTCTTCTTTTTCAAAGCAAAAATTAACAAGGCTTGCTTCTTTGTTTAGAGCCATAAAACATCTTGCACGTATTACGAAAAACAAAGGGATAGGCTCTTCTAAACCTATCCCTCGCGATATTAATCATATTGATGGTTTGTCGTAGATAAATTTTCTTCTAAAACGAAATTATAACATGCTTGCCTTTTCAGTTTAATTCGGTTTATACTCGGGAGCAATGTATATTTTAGCATTCGGCGAGTCCTTTGGGGACCGCCCTGCACCGCGGACTTCCTTTATTCTCACGTTTTCAAAGTTAAGTCCGTTTACGGTATCTGCTGCAATGCAATTTTCGGCATTCATTTTTATATCCTTAAAGTGGAAGTTTTCCATTGCGCCATTCGGAACATTGGCAATCAGTATGCCGTTTTCCACATCGTCACAGATTATATTTTCAAAATAAAGATTACGCACAGTGGGCATATTTAGGCCTGGAATTTTGGGGTCATCGTTTGCCTCACAGCTATATCGATAGGTTATGCGGATTCCATTTGTGCCTCCATGCATGTGGATATTTCTGTAATCGATATTTTCAACGACGCCACCTCTGCCGTCCTTACTTTTAATGCTTAAGCAGTTGATGTTGTGCGCAAAGTCGCAGTTTTCCACAAGAATATTTCTGACACAAGCCGACATTTCACTGCCTATTGTAACTCCTCCGCTCATAGAGGGGCCGAGCGATTTACAATTTCTTATAACAACATTTTGACAAGGAATTCCAACGTCCCATGCATCCTCGTTTCTGCCCGCCTTAAGACAGAACATATCGTCACCTGTCATTGTTACGGTGCAATCCTCAACTAGTGCTCTGTTGCAGCTTTCAATATTTACCGCATCGGTGTTTGGGGAAACTGTTAGGTTCTCAACGGTTACACCTCTTACTATAACGTCCTCACACCACACAGGGTGGACCGTCCAGCAAGGCGAATTAACGAGAGTTATTCCCTCAATAAGTACGTTTTTGCTTTCAAGAATTTGAAGGAACATAGGACGAAGTCCAAGCTCGGGCGTTCCGTAAATTCTTTCTTCTACGGGGCGGCGGTCAAAATATAGAATGTCTCGTCCGGTAAGGTTTTTTGCCCACTTCCACCATTCAAGTCCTGCGCCGTCAAGAAGGCCTTTTCCGGTTACGGCAACGTTGGTTAGCCCTCTGCCGTAAATAAGCGGCGAATAGTTCATACATCTAATGCCCTCGTACATTGTAAGCACAACGGGAAGATAGTCATCGGGATTATGAGAAAATTGCAGTTTCGCTCCGTCCTCGAAGTAGAGATTTACGTTACTCTTAAGATGTATTGCTCCCGAAATCCAATTTCCTGCGGGGACAATAACCTTTCCGCCGCCTAATTCGGAAACATAATTGATAGCGTTATTAAAAGCTAATGTTGATATAATTTGCTCTTTTGCACCGAAGTCGCTTATAGATACCGTTTTGTTGGGAAATACAGGTGTCTTCGGAAGTTCAAAGGGGTTAACAAACATTTTTATTCTCCTTTACGTCGTCTAAAACATGTTTTTCATTGCACTGACAAAACAATTTATTTTCATATTAACAATACAATTGTTTATAAAAAATAATGAACAAGCACATATTTAACTCATTAGCTCATAAGATCACGTTCGTTAGATTTATTCTTTTTCATCTTCTTTTGAAGCTTTCAACCGCCTTCGGAATAGAAAACTCGTTTTCTTCAAGAAGTTTTTCGGCATCCTCGTGGGAAAGGGCGGTTATTTCCATCGTGATTCCTATCATTCTCTCACGAAGCTTCTTGTTAGTTGGCTTAAGGTTTATCATCATATTTTCATAAACCTTGCCAGTCTGCACCATAGCTGCGGTGGAGATCATATTCATAACCATCTTCTGCGCGTTTCCGGCTTTCATCCTTGTTGAGCCGGTAATAACCTCTGCACCTGTTGCGGTGTATATGTAAACGTCGGTATAGGGCTTCATCTTGGAGTCGGGATTTGATGCAAGTCCTATTGTTTTACAGCCAAGGCTTCTTGCGTATTCAAGTCCGCGTGCTACGTACTCAGCGCTTCCCGATGCAGAAACACCCATTACAACATCTTTGCCCGTAAGGTTCTTCGCTTTAAGGTCTTCAACACCCGATTCGCCCGAGTCCTCTTGGTTTTCGGCAGCTCTGACAAGTGTTTTTTCACCGCCCGCGATAACCGCGATAACCGTATTGTAATCAACTCCGTAGGTAGGAGGGCATTCTGCGGCATCAGCCACCGCAAGTCTGCCCGAAGTACCTGCGCCCATATAAACAAGTCTGCCGCCGTTACGAAGCGCTTCGGTAACAAGGTCAATAGCTGCCGCAATTTCGGCAGATGCCGCTTCAACAGCCTTTACGGAGTCGTAATTTGCTTCGTTTATCATAGCAACTATCTCGGCAGTTGTGGCTTTATCTATGTTTTTTGTTTTAGGGTTTCTCTTTTCTGTTTCCATCATAGTTATAAATTCTCCAATGCTATAAATTACTTTGTGTTATAGCTTTCATTAAATTTAGCTTCAAAGACATCATAATCTACATCTATTCCGTCAAGCTCAAGACAGCTTCTCATTGCTCCGAAAATGGGCGGATAGGTTGGAATTTCAACAATTATATCTCTGTCAAGCTCTTTTTTCACAAGCTTGGTTAATATTTCGTTATGCATAGCAAGACCGCCTGAAATTACAACTCGGTTTCCGTATTCACCCAGTCTGTACATATGATTTATCTTCTTTGCAAATTCGGCAGCATTGTTTGTTATTATTTCCTCAGCAAGCTTATCTCCTGCCGCCATAGCCTCAAAGGCAATAGGACAAAAAGAGGCTATATAAGATTGCCCTTTGCTGTAAAACTCGGATGCATGTTCGGATACGGGACCGCCAAGTCTTTCTTCAACCAGTCTTGACACCTCGGAGGGCGATGCAAGTCCGTCACCACTGGCGTGCGCTGCAATAAGTACCTCTCTGCCTATATCGTATCCCGAGCCCTTATCGCCAAAGAGGTAACCCCATCCGCCAACTCGCTTCAGGTCGGTTCCGTTCCAGCCGTAAACAACCGCCCCTGTTCCCATTATTGCGGTTATACATTTCTTGTTTTCACGAGCTAAGCCGATAATATTTTTTATATCCGAATCAATATTGATTTTGCATAGCGGATATGTCCTTTTTAAGAACAAACGAATTGTTTCCTTATGGTTACCGATAGCCGTGCCTGCAATTCCTGCAAAAATTCTCTTGGGAGTTTTTTTCAGCGACAAAAGATGATCTATACCCTTTTGCAAAATTGACAGAGTTGTTTTCATCCCGCACAAATTGGGGTTTGATGTTCCGTACTTAGCTGTTAAAACCACTTCACCGTCTGATTTAAAGAGAACAAATTCGGTTTTTGTTCCTCCTCCGTCGATAGCTATATAATAGTCTACTTCATCATGTTTTTCATCATCTTCAAGAAACTCTAGTATGCTCACATCCAAAATCTTGGACATCTTTTGAAGATAGAACACATCGGGATAAAATACACCTCGCTCCCACTTCGAGATAGTTTGAGGTTCTACAGTCAACAGATCTGCCAATTTCTGTTGCGTTAGCTTTTTTGATAATCTTAACTTTTTTATGCTCCAACCTAAATCTTTTGGTTGCATTATTTTTCTCCTGTTAATATTCAAAAGTAACTTTTTTGCATTCTATAGTAAATTTAACGACAAAACAATAGTCTGTGCCCGAAAGGAAAAAGACTACGTACTATCCACAGAAACCGAACTTAAATTATATTTTACTTGCCTGATATTATTTGCTTGGTTCTTTGAACGAAAAGGCAAAGGTCAAAGCACTGATTGATTTCACCTTCCACCTTCGAGAGATAGTTCACAAGCTCAACGAACGCACCGTTTGCAGTTTCTATATCATCTCTTGAAAGGGCAAAGTAAATTCTTGATAGTCCTTTGACGTATTCGCAGTGATAGGAAAGTATACGCCAGGATTCTTTGTGACATTTATCGGTAATTACAAGATTCTTTTCTATAATTTGATCAAATTCATTAATCAAAGCGGGAAGCTTGGCAATGATATCTCCGAGAGTCGCATTGCCTATGATACCTGCTTTATTCGAATTTTTATCCTCGCACCCCGTATCCTGAGCGGTAACGTCGGTATTTTGCTTCATAGCTTCAAAATCAAAAGAAGAAGATACTGTCTCAAGATACTTTTTAGCTTCTCTCCAATCCTGACCAAATGAATCCTGCATATATTTGTTGATATATTCTTCTGTTTCAAGACTTGTATCGAAGAGAAATTCGCCAAATATGCTTACAGGAAGTCCTGTTGGAAAATAGCAACGCTGCGTTTGGTCACTCATAATTCCGTCAAAGCCGGTAACACGAAGAGCCTTCATATCCTTGGCAACTTGCCTTGCAAATGTCATATGCCCGGGATCGGCATAGTGATCTGTATAAAACATATATTCAAAAATGAATTTGGGACCGTCAAAGATGGGTTTCCAACCGTCTATAAACGCCAGTGCCATATCAAGACCGCCCACAATTGAAAAATTGTTGCGCTCCCACTTTGGAATTCCTCCCTCACGGCGTTTTTCGGAATAACCTTTACCCGATCCGCAAGCAGTTGTCATAATAAAACGCGATGGATTATTAAGCTTTTCAACAATGGGTGGCCAAAGAGTATCAACATACATAATGAAAATGATCTTGGAATCGATATTTTCCTCAATAAGTTTTTTGTCGATTTCGTTGAGCATTTCAACATACCAATCAGAAGGAGTTTTTTTACAGCATTCCTCACACTCACACTGATTGTTTATGGCATCGGCAAGCCAAAAGTGCATAAAGTCGATATATGGCTTTTCTTTCATATAATCAACAAGCCAGTTTACAACCCTGTCTCTTACCCACTTTTGCGACATACAGACATGGGTTTGCATTGGATGCCCTCTGTGAAGCTTTCTTTTCCCACCAACCATTGCTAAGGCATTTTCTGCGTCCTCGGGAACATCGTACGTCATATACGGAGCTTTGTATCTTATGCCGAATGCCTCGTTTAATGCACCGTGGCCGAGAGCATGGAGCTGAAGACCGCACTTTTTGACAACGAGCTCGAGGTCTGACGCATATTTGCAGTAGTCTTTATAAGGAATATCATCGTGAGGAAGAATTGTGTTTGCGGTATGGAGGTACCAGCGGCTCATATAATTGTAAGGAACGATTTGCTCTATCATAAATAGATTCATATCAACCTTAGGAAGCCATAGTATAGTGTCTCGAACGTGTTCAAAGCTGACAGCACCCTCTATTGCCTGTCCACGAAAGGGGTAATCTGCTTTTTTTCTGTATGTAAATGAATGGCTGGACAAATCCTTTTGAGGTATGTGTTCACCGTCATCTCCGGGACGTACCCAACGGCAACCGGCGCTCTTAAGATACTTATATACTCCAAAAAGAACGCTTCTGTCATTACTTCCCGCAATGTAGCCTTGCAGACCGTCTATTTTCACGTCGATCACATCATCTATTATCGGATCGTTAATCTCCGAAGAGTCAATACCAAAATCAGCAAAGAGACCTAACTTTATCTCTCCAAATGCTTCGACAATATTTGTCTTTGCATTAGAATCAACCATAATTATATATTTTTCAAGTTCTTCAGCAGCATATCTTATAGTTTCTGTACTTCTTAGGATTTCAATTTTTACAATTCTATCTTTACTCGCCATTTTCTGTAGCCTCTTTAATCATACGATTAATTCTTTCTCTTATCCTTATCATCTCCTCTGCAGAGTTAGCACAGGTTCTGAAAGTTAGCTCCCGAGAGAGTTCTTCCTCGATAGCCGCTACAACCTCCTCGTGAGAATAAAGACTTTCGCAAAGTTGCATCGCGCGCATATCCTGAAGTCCCTCGTTAAACACTACTACACGCAGAGATTCGAGTGCTTCACCATTTTGTGATGGGTAAACCATAAAGGTATCTCCTGCAGGTACCCAATGCCATCCACTAAGATCAACAAATGGGTTGAGTGAATCAAGAGAACGCTTGGTATTATAGAAGTTAAATCCCCAATGAAGGAAACCTACGACCCTTGACTTATACATCTGCATACCGAGAGAGCGGTTGTTGTATGAGCCTTTGGCAACCATTCTGCTTGAATATCCGGAAAACCCGCCTCCGCAATAATAGATCCACAAATTCTCAATTCCCTCATCAATGAATTCCTCGGCGTGCGAGACGGAGGGAACCGGAGTTGATGTTATGCCTTTCTTGTAGAATTTGACAGATGAAAGGGCATCCATAATTATGTGGTCTTTCAATATATTGTCAACAATTCTCTTGGATTTCTTATAGTCGGGTAATTGATATTCATTTGGTTCATCGGAGATATGGAAGAAGCAGCGCTTCTCGTCTCCGCGGTCATTCATATGCTTCAAAAATGCCTTTAGGAAAGATTTTATAAATTTCTTATATTCCTCTCCGTGCGCATCGGTGTTCCATCCGAAAATCTGTTTGTACTCACCGCCTTCGGTTGCCATAATTTTAGGTGCGTGAGCAGCGCCCCATTGAGTAAAGAGATGGGATATCTCAAAATAGTCAATACCGACTCTGTCGCACATCTCAATCCAGCGATCAAGAAGCTTCCAATCAAAGGTGTAACGGTTGCCGTTCTTTTTTATACCGACGAGCTGTGTGGTTAAGCGTTCACCTCCTATAGCCGTATCAAGCGGCGGCGTGAATACCGGGGTAAGAATCATATTAACGCCGTTTCTTACGGCGCATTTTGTAAAATTCTCGATTATTTCCCAGTGCTTCTCCGACCATACAGGCAGATTATAATACTGCGCAAGACAATCTGTATAGAGCCACTCTGTGTGAATTAAGGTCTGCTTCGGAATTGTGGCACCAATAACCTCAATTTTAATAGACGCCACAGC
Organism: Eubacteriales bacterium; assembly: GCA_045636445.1. Taxonomy (GTDB): domain Bacteria; phylum Bacillota; class Clostridia; order Oscillospirales; family CAG-272; genus UBA1740. The sequence goes on from JAZTXO010000122.1 coordinate 7,272, forward strand.
GCTAAGTACCGGCTCTCCTCTGCCGAAAGAAATCTGTTCATCGATGCAGAAAACATCGGCACTAAGAGCATATTCCCCAGCTTTAATATCCTTTGGGATTTCAATATCTATCCAAATGCTCTCAAGTACTCTGTCACAAACAGGGAAAACATTGTCCTTTTGAAGAGGTGACAGCAGATCGGGAAAAAGTCCAGGAGGTAGGCGTAGATACTCATCAAGATTGGGGTTAGAATAGTCTCCATCATACTTCATAACAGGAAGATGCTTGACAGCGCGAAGAACGGCATATTTTGCAAGCTCACCGTCAAGCCGCACAGTGTGAAACAGGGAGGTAGTATGAGTGTCATCATGGTCAAATGCGTAAAGGAGTTGAATTGAGAGTCTCTCCCCGCGAAGCACACTTATTTTTCCAAGAGATGAAAAATCCTCTATGGTTTGGTCGTAAAACACTTTTTCGAGTGACGAAACAAATTTTGTTCTTAACATTATAAAACTCCTTTTTGTAAACCGATGCTGTAATGTTCTGATGCCGTATTGTTTATTCGACTTATTTTTAGATAAAGAAGTCTTCGATTTTTAAACCGCAGACTTTTTTCTACGTCATAGCTTGCTAAAAATACTGTTTTTATTTGTATCCACAGTTTTCCTTAATTCTATCAATGAACGCTATAAAGTCATCACCGGAGAAGATGGGCACCTTAATTCCCAGCGCTGCGCACATAGTCCTGAAAATACCTGCTGAAGCAATATTACCGCCGTTAACGTCTCCCTCTACTATACCGGGAGGGCATACCGATGCACCCTGAGAGGTATAGGGAGGAGAACCCCATGTATAACCGAACGAGCCGTCTTCTTTCATAAACTTCTTTGTTTTATGCGTGGTTGCTCCGATAAGCTCTACGAGATTGGCTTCAAACATATCACGAAGCATTTCGTATTCCTTATCCGTACCAAATTTTTTGGTGTTAATTAACAAATCGCTCATAGCTACCCAGGGATTATAAACATCGGTAGAGCTTATTGCCATTTTCCCGTTACAGTCAGCTTCATCCGCAGCGATAAGTGCAACCCTTATTGCGGAAGCAAATGCCTCCTCAGCATAGTTGAATTTAATTCCCAGGTCATTGTAAGAGGATACAATTTTCATAAGGCCACTTAAAGAATAGTAGCTTATATCCTCCTGCCAAAGTCCGTTTTCAGGATTTTGTCTTGCATTAAAATACAATTCAAGCATTGCGATAAAGCCGTCGTCAGCTATTCCGTCGCTGTTATAATCATGGGCTTCACCGTCAAGCATTGCCTGATTATCACGAGCAATTATCTGGCTTCGCAGGGCATTTATTTCATTTCCGCAATGATATGATCTGGTCTTGAGATCGAATTCCTCGAGATATTTTTCAAAGTTATCAAGACTCTGAAGTTGTGTTATCCATGTGGAATTATCTTGAGAACCGTCTTCATTATTTGTGACACCGCTAGGCGCGCCAAGGGATCCTTTATAACCGTTTTTTGTGTCATATAGTGGCATATCTCCTAGATCCTTAAGTATCGATGTAGCCCAGCCTAAGTCCCTGCTCTGACGCGATGTACGAATGTCCTTTCCCCATTGTGGATGATAGAAATAACCGTCTTCGGAGTCCTGAAGACTCTTTGCAAAAGCACATATATCCTTTTGCATCTGTTTTGGCAGCGCTTTTTTATAGCTTCCGTTATAATCCTCAAGCATTCCGCTATTATGTAAAAATCTAATTGCTTGAACTGTAGACTCAATGTCTATCTCATAACCTTCCGTATCTCTGGCTGAATTTGAGTAATAAAATCCTCCGCCTGTACATAGGCATTTTCCATTCTCGTCTCTCGGTAAAAGGCATATTCTGTTGCCCTCGGCATCAAAATTTTCGCAAATGCATTTGCGTGGAACATATAAATCGGCAAGCCACAGATAATACCTTTCGTTTATAATGGAAAGATGATCACGTAAAGCCTGCTCTACTTCTCTTCCATATTGTTTATATACCTGAAGAAGTGCGGTTTCTTTAGCATTCAGCATATCATTCATTTCAAATATTCCCTCTCTCAAACACTCTATATAATCGAATGTCACTGTTTTATAATAATCATCTTCGATTTTTAAGCTATCACCTGTGAGATAATTTTCCACAAAATAATCAACAGCGTTAGCATATACTAAGTCATTGCTCCATACTATAGCCACCGAGTTGCCCTCGGCATGTACCGTATATCCCAACAAATAATCAGTATCCCTTCCTTCGCTTTCCCACACAGCCGCCTCTTTTTGTATAGCGCTGTTTAGAGCCTGCTTTGCACGTTGACTGATTTCTCTGCTTGTGTCACCGAAAACTATCTCATTATCTTGAGCAGCAACAGAATCATACCTCATGCTGCAAAGTACCTCGGCTTTTGCATATATTTCATTCAAAACATCTAAAACGGCATCATAATCGCTTCCCTCTGGCACCACAATTGAAACATCTGAGCCCGGAGCATAGATTGTATTCTTGTTTGTTTGAGTGTTATCGGGTTCATTTCCGATTGTGCATGAAGCTAAAAAAAGCACCAAGCTTGCCATTGCTAATAATATTTTACAAATTGATTTCAAAAGGATTCCTCCTTGTACTCAAAACGAGTTTTTTGAGTGAGTCCCTCTCAAAAAAACAGATTTAAGAAGGACTCACCCGAGGTATAATTTAATTATTTTTCCTTTGTGTGGAGTCTCTAAAAGAACATTTTATAACTTAATTTGTCTCGGAAACAGCGCCTATGAAGGTGTTGTCAAGATAGTAGGTCATTTCATTAACATTAGAGCTGGTGTAGGCACGAATTTCAAAGCCCACGCAGTTAAACTGCTCGTTTGAAACAGTGCCGCCCGCACCTACCGTCTTATACGTTTTTACAAGCTCATTGTTAACGTAGATCTGAACATCACCTCTGTATCTGTTAAGAGAGCCGTCATCGTTGTAAACATTGTCTATTGTATAAACAAATCTTAAGTTATACATTTCACCGTAATTTAATGTTGCCACAGTGCCTACACTTGAGCTTTGGTCAACGATCCTCACATATTCGATGTTTCCGTTGGCATCGGGGACATATACAAATCTCAGATAGAGAAAATAATTAGCCTTTTTTACACCGGAGGCTGACATTCCGAACCACGCGAGATTATTTGCGGCGCTTCCCTTTGTCGAGCCTACGAGTAAAATATCCGTCTCAAATACATAACTGTCTCCGACTTTATTACCTGTGTTTTGCAAACCTACTCCAACGCCGTTACCTTCAAAGGAAAGAGCTCCGTCTGTAACAGTTGCATTAAAAGCGGCACCGGAATAGGAATCACCGGTAAGAATATTGCTACTGTTTATGGCTACACCGTCAAGATCGTCATATTCATGCCTAGTACCGTCAACATTTTCATCGTAGAAGTAGCCCTCATTGGTACGAGGAGTTTCGTTAACCTCAATCTGATAATCCGCCTTACTCATTACCTCGGAAGAGCGAATAGCGGATATGTTATCAAGTCTCATATTAAAATCTGCATCGGCAACTGATGTCATTGTCAAAGCCGAGTAAGACATTAAGGGAGCGAAAACATTACCCATCTCGTTAAGATGATTATCCGAAACGGTGAGCAGTTGATTATCCAAGTAAACCTTTATCATAGCTCTGCCGTCAAACACAGCATATTCCACTCTGACAGTATACCAATTTTCAACATCCAGACCGGATTTCAAGAGATTTTTATGTGTTTGAGCGAGATATGACTTAGTACTTGATGATTCATATACAGAATAAGAAGATGTACTGTCAGCTACAAGAGTCATCAGATATGCCGAGCCTATCTTGATATTCAAGAGCTCTCCTACTGTATTGATAGACTTCATAGACAAATCCCACTCGGCAATAAGTGTCTTTGTCTCAGTAATATTCTTACCGCCTGATGCAAAGCTTACTGTTTCAGAAGCTCCGCTCAAAGTCCTGTACACAAGCAGACGCTGCGCAGCATTTTCAGGATTATCGGATACAATAGAATATCCGACAGTAAATTCTCCGGACATACCTTCGGTATTAAATGTACCTATCTGTTCAGACTGGAAGTCGTATATTCCGCTGAAAGCAGGGGTTGTATCCTCCGGAACAGAGGGTGTGTCACCCGAGCTGCCGTAATCCTTTGACGGATCATAATCCTTGCCTGCGGGAGCGTCAATATCGTCGCAGGTTTCTGTGTAATACTTCTTGATTATTGATTCAGCTCTCACATTGTCAAGATACATTGTCATATTGCTTCCCGCTGTGGTAAAGAGGTGCGCATTTGTGTAATCATAGTGTGCATTGATTGAATATACCGATGCGACCTCTGCTCTGAACTCATTGTCGACGTAAATCTTTGCTATATTTTCCGCAGGGTAAACCTCAAAGCGGATATTCACCCATCCGTAGACATTGAATTCCGGTATAATACTCTTGTTATGGAATGCGTACTCGGGATTTTTGCTGAGATCCTTGTAATCCTCTATGCTGGGAGAGTCATTCTTTGATTTTATGGTTAGCGTGCCATTCTCTCGCATAAAATCTCCTCTTATATAGATAGAAGCCTGGAAGATGTTACGGTTATCGCCACCCTCTTTACCTCTTATGCCAATCTGCATAACACTTGTGCCTGTTGCGGAAGCAATCATGTCGAATTCATATACGTGGCAATTAGCATTTTTAGGTGACTGATTTGACACTGTAAAGATTTCGGTATTACCCCTTGAGCCGGTGGCAACCTTGTGCATAAGCACCTTGTTCACGGCATTCTTGGGGTCGATAGCTATATCAAGATTGTTTCCGTAATCTTTGTTGTTCACAGAGGTGGAAAGTCCCGGGACAGCAGGTGTACCGAGAGGCGAGTCCTCAAAATCGAATACGCCGTTATGATTTTTTTCAGCCGGGGTATTGCTGGATTTGCCTGACTGAGGAAGAGAAATTTCGGGATCGGCCACATTGATTCCGTTGGAATCAACAAAGCCTTTTTTAATAGCCTCGGGGATTATATCATCAAGTGATATCTTCACATCCGATACGGTGGTCAAAACAATCTGCTTATACTGCGTAGAGATTGTTCCGAAATCATAATAGTTTTTTCCTCTGCCTATTTCTTTGCCGTTGAGATAAACAATGGAGCTTGCGTCGCTCTGGTAGAAGTACGGATAAAATTCAAATGTAATATTGAACCAGTCACCAACAGGAATGCCCAAATAGCTGTTTCCGTACTTGCCTTCACTATTGATTTCTGTAAAACGAACATACTTTTCTTCATCATACTCGTAAACTGCCATTTCGTAAGCCATCAATGTTTTATCAAGGCTTGCACCCGTAAGATTCAGATTGCCTATTACACCAAATTTTTCGGTATCTATTTTCATATTTAAGCTAACTGAATAACAGTTTGGAATTGGCGTTGAATAACTGCTTTTAACGCTGACACTTTTATCCTTACCATTTAGCACAAAAATGTTGTTGTCCTTGTTTTCCTCGGTGGGAGATGCAACCACCTCGCCGCCCTCGGTTGTAACTCCGTATGGCAGATCACCACCGGGTGTAACATTATCAAAATGCTTGATGCGATCAGGGTTTATCACCGGCTTATCCTCGTATCTTGCGCTGGTCTGATATGCGGATACGTCATCAATCAGCGCAACGCAATTTGCAGCTGAGACCGCATAAAATCTTACCTGCCTGTAATTAAGGATAGGTCTTGCGTCGGATTCCTTGTTCCAGTAATTGTTGCTTACAAATCTAAGCTCTTCATTAACGTAAATGTGTGCCATTGTAGAGTTCTTTTCGGGATCAAGAACATAGAATTCCACTCGAATCGTGTTCCATGAGTAAGCATCGAACTCACCCTCAAAGCTATTTGAAATACCCGAGCTTGTATTTGACAAGTCACCAATCTTGAGTGTACCGCTTGCAGACGCGCTTACGGTGAGCATGTATGAATCACCCAGTCTAATCTGGAAACCTGAATTGTTTGTTATTTCCTCAAACTTTATTTTGAATTCAAATACGTTTGCTGTGACTATGGTTGCAACGTTTGCATTAAAGTAAATAAGATTTCCACCGGGTACTACATTATACTTTACGTATTTGTTAAGCTCATTTTCATCATTAGGATCCTGCACTACAACAAATTTCGAGCCCTCTTTAAGCTTGGCAGTAACGCCACTAGGTACCTTATCAATTTCATCTTCATCAAATGTATACTGTTTTGCCACTATCGTTCCATCGCCATTGGTCTTTATTATAGGACCGAGGTTGGCAATTCTATCAGCAAATACAAGGAGGTCTGAATATTCATATATGTTGAGATTTTTAATGCCCAGAGTTGAACACATTGTATTAAAAGTAGTGACAACCGCAATAATTCCACCGTTTACATCTCCCTCAACCACAAAAGGAACCGAAACAGGAGCGCCTTGTGAGTTTGATGGAGGATATGTCCAGGAATAGCCGAATGAGCCGTCCTCCTTTTTAAATCTCGCTATCTTTTTCATTGTTATAGTAATAAGCTCAGCTGCATTTTCTTTTACTTCAGATCGAAGCCTTGCCGCCTCATCACTTGATGAAAAATTATTAACATTAGCAATCAAGTTTCCCATAGCCGCCCATGGATTATAAACGTCTACTGAAGATGACGGCATTTGCCCTCTGGAATCTGCCCAGTCGGAACCATCGTCATATTTGCCTATAAGCTTAGCAACATATGCGGCACACTTAAACGCCTTGTCTGCATAGTTTAATTTTATTCCAAGATTGTTATAAACAGCTGAAATTTTCATAAGCCCGTTTATAGCACTGTAATGCACGGTTCCGTCCGAAATACTACATTCTTCCCAAAGACCGTTACTCGAAAGTTGCCACTGGTTGAAGTATTTTTCAAATGTTTGAATATAACCGCCTTCGGCGATGCCGTCACCGTTAGTATCACGAAGTTCACCGTTTTTAATCGCCATCTCTTCTCTTTCGAGAATCTGCGACTTTTGTGCATCAAAGGTATTGCCAATCGAATATGAGGAAGTTTTTATCTCATCCTTAAACGAAAGCAAATACTTCTCCCATTCATCAAGATTATCCAGCCAATAAGATCCTGTCCACTTTGAGGCCGCGGGTACAACCTTTGATACCGCCATAGCTACGTCCTGTGTAAGTCTGCCCTGAAGCTTTGCGGTAGCAGATGCTCCGGGCGCGCCAAGAGTGCCCGAAACACCGTTGGGGGTGTTCCAATACGGTCTCTCTCCGCAAAGAGAAAGAAGTCTTGTTGCCCACCCGAGGTCTCTGCCAAGTCTTGACGTTCCTACGTTCATTCCCCATTGAGGATGATAAAAATAACCGTCAAGAGATGACTGACAGGACTTTGTAAAGGCTGCAATTTCCTTAAACATGCTTTCGGGAAGAACCTGTCTGATCTGAGAATCGCTTTTTGCCATTCCCGAACTTTTTAGAAAACTCATAACCTGGGCGGTAGACTCAAGATCCACACCGTATCCAAATGTGTTTCGCCCAGAATTGGAGTAATAAAATCCGCCGCCTATGGGATTTCCGTCTTCATCATATTCACCGGGATCATATAGATCGGCAAGCCAGAGATAAAATCTTTCATCAAACATCGAGAGATACTCTCTGAGAGCGTCTGAAACAGCTGAGCCGTACATGCTTTGCACTTCTGTCAGCTTCTCTTCACGCTCTTTGTGTTCACCATCTTTTAAATATTCTATGTAATCGAAGGTTACGGTTTTGCAATAACCATCATCAAGCTTCAAACTCTTACCTATGAGATAATTCTCCACAAAATAATCAATAGCATTGGTGTACACGATATCGTCTGTCCATATTACAGCGATCGAACTTCCCTCGGCATAAATTGCATATCCAGATAAATATGTGGTATCATCGCCATTACTCTCCCAGACAACGGATTCTCTTTTTATAGCTTTGTCCAGTTTCTGCTTTGCCAACTTACTGATTTCTCTGTTAGTATCTCCCAAAACTATCTCGTGACCTCCGGCAGCAACAGAATCATCACTCATTCTGCAAAGGACCTCGGCTTTTGCATATATCTCATTCAAAACATCTACAACAGCGTTGTAATTGCTCCCAACGGGAACTATTATTGAAACATCAAATCCCGGAGCATAAATTGAATTTTCATCGGCTACGGTATCATTTTTTTCGCTCTTTGTAGTGCATGAAGCCAAAATAGCGATTGCTGCTATTACCAACAATATTATTTTAAAAGTATTTTTCAAAAGGATTCCTCCCTGTAATTCAACTACAAGCACATTTTTGCAAAGTGAGTCCCTCTCAGAATTTTAAGAAGGACTCACCGAAGTTTTGATTAAATCATTTTTTCTCCGTACGGAGGCCTTTAAATTGAATGTAAATTTAACTCATTCGGCCTCTGATACAGCACCGATAAAGGTGTTGTCCAGACAATAAGTCATTTCTTTAATGTTGGAGCTGCTGTAAGGTCTGATTTCAAATCCTACGCAGTTAAACTGTTCGTTTGAAACAGTGCCGCCTGCGCCTACGGTTTTGTACGTGGATACGAGTTCGTTATTAACGTATATCTTAACATCGCCCCTATATCTATTGAGAGTTCCATCATCGTTGTAGACGTTATCTATTGTGTAAACAAATCTCAATTTATACATCTCGCCGCGATTCAAGGTAGCCACAGTACCTACGCTGGTACTCTGATCAACGATTCGCACCTGTTTAATGTTTCCTGCATCATCGGGATCATATACAAATCTTAAATAAAGGAAATAATTATCCTTTGTCACACCGGATGCGGACATACCGAACCAAGCCATATTGTTGGCTGCATTTACTTTAGATGAACCGTCCAACATAAGATCCGTCTCGAAAACGTAAGAATCACCGGTTTTATTGCCATTATTCTGCAAACCGATGTTTACACCTTCGCCCTCAAAGCAGAGCTTGCCGTCAACAACGGAGGATTTGAAAGCATCTCCTACATCAGAGTCGCTCGTGAAGATGTTATCCGTTACGGGAGTTATTCCGTCATATTCGAATCTGGTTCCCGAGATGTTTTCATTGCTGAAATAATCGCCCTCATATCCAACATAAGTATTATCTATTTCATATGTGTATTTTGTTGCACTTCTGTTGAACATTACAAAGCCCAAGAATTTATTTGCATTACCCTTTGCGCTTTCTCCTTTAGGTGCCATATTTTCTTTTTCGGCCTTCAGCTCACCGTCAACATACATATGGAAATTGAAGGTTGTATTGTCGTTAGGCATAATCTCAAAACGAAGAGTATACCACTGTCCCTTGTTGAGCGTTACCTCATAATCTGCCGAACCGTTATAGGGTCTTATCGTATATGTATCGCTTGTGTTTCCGGGATCGTAAACGTAGCTGACAACATAATCATAGGCATCTTCAAAGCTTTCTGTCTTAAAACGGAACCAAACAGATACAGGAGATGCTACTTGGAGACCATCCCACTTAAAATCAAGCTGAGCAACGTACTTGTAAATATTGTCGGTATCGGTTATAGCCTGATCAAGGTGCCATGCCGCATTATTATTGCCCGCACCACCGTTATGACCGCCGGCAATAACCTTGTTGTTTTCATTTGTAGAGTCAACGTCTATTCTGGTGTAACGCAAGTCGGCATTTGTATTTCCAAACGTGTTGTGCAGCATTGTAAAGCCGAGAGCGTTTGTTGCTTCTGAATTTTCTTTTATTCCTTTGTAAAGAATATTTACGTCATTGGCAGAACCGTCGATACAAAGATCGTCATAGGTGTTGAAGGTCTGACCGGTTACGATATAATTTTCGGTATATACAGAAACACCGGGCTTAGTTGCGGTTATAGTCTTCTTTGTGTACGCACCGTCACCGAGGGATACGTTTGATTCATCAGAGAAGTGGTGGAACACACCCGTTGTACCATACATATTGCTTGCGGTAAGAGTTACCTCTTCACCGGGAGCATAGTACTTTACATTTCCGGTTTCTTTGCGAACACCGTTAAGAGCTACATCCTCGCGGATACCGCAGTACTCATCAGCATAACCGCCGTTTGCCGCTACATCTTCAGGTTTGCAGAGAAGTCTTTGCACTGCTGCACCGTAATCAAGAAGTGCGGAATAAAGTGTTGTCTGATCTTCGGTAGGCGACTTTTCAAAACGGTTTAATGCGTATATGTAAGGGCTATATTCTACTGTCTCGCCCTGCACTACCACATTTCCTTCCGAGTCAACCAGTACAGGAACAGCATAGATGCTCTTTCTGAGATTTGCCGGAGCTATTCCCTTAGAGAATACTACGTCATATTCCACACCGTCAATAGTTGTCTTGCCGTCTACTCCCTTGGTGTATTTAAGCTCTGCACCCTCTGCCTCGGGGTTAACGTCGTAGAAATTAACCTTTATGGTATAACCCTCTGCGTTTTCGGTATCAATCACGAATAGTGTCTTTACCGCACCCTCGTAAGATACGTTTTTTCTTACAATCTCGATACTCGGAGCTGTTTCCTCCGCAAATGCGGAAATTCCTATAACAGCACCCATGAGAAGAAGCAAAGATACAACGAGAGTAATAACTTTAAAATTCTTTTTCATCATCAACACTCTCCTTCTATTACTTATCAAATACTGCGCCTGCAGCCTTACCGTATGCAAGAGTCTTTACGTAAAGATCTCTCTGTAAATCGCTAATGCCTTCGGTAGCAAGTCTGTTGTTGAGATATTCGTAAATACTGTATGTAATAACTGTTCCCATTTTGATATTACCGTCGGCATATTTGACGCAGCCCGCAATTCTGATATCCTTTGCCATATCGGGTGCGGGAATACCGTGAGAAGCATAATAGGTTGTACCACCGGCATCAACCATCATAGCAAAGCTCTTATGGGTTGCGTTCTCTACAGTAGGGGTTTCTGTTACGGTGTAGTCCCATACAAGAATTCCAAGAGTCTCTCCCTCGGAAAGTGTCTCGTTACTCTCAAGATGAATAGCAATATGCATATAATCGTTGTAAATAATGTTCTTGCTCGCCACAGTAACATCGACTTCTGCGGAAGTGGCTTCGTCAGCGGCAGAAATGTTGATACCGACCATAGTGCCGAAAATGAGAGAAAGTATAGTGATAACTGAAATTAATTTAATTATTTTTGCGTTTTTCATTTCTTTAATCCTTTCTTAAAATAAATTGTGTTTTCAAAAAAGCTTAGTCCCATCCGTCTTTATCAACGTAATCAAAGGTTTCTCCCGTTGATGAAGCGGTTACGATGTCTTCTGCGGTAAAACGAATTATCTCGATTTCCGCCTTACTGTAGAATTCTTTCACGTTAAAGCTCCTCCTTTCCAAGCATTGTAGTGAATGATATTTGCTAAATTTTCTAATTTGACTTATTTTTCATTTCACATTCTTGGCTGTCATATATTTTTTATCACTTATTGACAAAGCGAGCACATTCTGCTATAATCATTTTAGCACATCTGCTTTCAAAAAAGGAATGTTCCGACAGCAGAATTATATGTCCTAAATAAACCAAATTGGTAATAATTAGATATTTTGGGGGAATATGGAAAAACAGAAACAATACACAATATCTCTTGATAAGCATGTAAAAAACAAAAATTTTTTAGAGCTGAATCCCTTGTTCGCCGGATGGCAAAGCTGTAAACCGGGACACTCCTGCGGTCCAAGAATCCGGACTTTTTATATTATACATTATGTGATTTCCGGTCAAGGGGAATTTGAAAATGATAAAGGTGTGCATCATCTGAGCGCGGGAGAATATTTTATTATCCGTCCTAATGAAAAGACACGCTTTAGGGCGGACCCGGATAATCCTTGGGAATATGTTTGGCTTGGATTTAACGGCAGCTTATCACATCGGTTTGATGATGTTCCCGATACAGATAAGTTTCCGGATTCTCAGCTCTTTCTTGACATAAAGTATGTTGACGGAATTAAAACGAGAATTGAGGAGTTTCTTGTAAGCAAATTATTCATGATTTACTATATATTCTTCTGCAAGACGGAAAAATCCGACATTCCCGCGCAGATAAGTAATTATATAGCAAATAATTATGCGGAAAATCCTACCGTAGAGGAAATTGCAAAAAACTTTCAGCTGAATAACATCTATCTCAACAGAATTTTTAAAAACAGATATAACATGACCATAAAAAGCTACATTTTGCAGATGAAAATGGATAACGCAGTAACATTACTTGCAAATGGCTACTCTGTTTCCGAAACTGCTGCTCTGGTGGGATATAGTGATCAGTTTGCTTTTTCCAAATCATTCAAAAAATATTTTGGAAAATCACCTTTAAATTATAAAAAAACATAGCTCCGGTGGTAGGTACTTCGAATGTTGCTCACAAATTCAACACCTGACTTAAAAAAATCTCTCCCCGCTACAAAGCAAGGAGAGAGCAACTAAGTACTTTAAATTTATTTTTACAGTTGCACATTGCGTAAAAGGTGTGCAACTTTTTTTGCACTTTTCGGTTTAAAGTTCTATGACCTTTACCGACAGCGCATCAAGCTCGAGCGTTACCGTTTGCGGACAATCCACACCGTACTCTTTCGGATGAAGCGTGAATGTGGCCGTTGCTTTTTCTTCGGAGATGTTTGCGCAAATCATAGCCGTGCGGGAATTGTCGTCAAGCTGCCATACTCCCGCCATAACCTGACGCATTGTGTGGTCTGATGAGATTACAGGCGCGAGGTCGCACTTGACCGTCGGCGGACGAAGCAGACGTCCTTCGTTAAAGAGCTTCCTATTCTCGTAGCGCGCTTTGGCTATTTTCTTGAGAAATTCAAGGCGAGGCTTGTTGTAAATAACGTGGGCATTCAGCCATCCGAGCTGTTGACCGAAGAGAAAGCTCTCGGCAAGATGGTAGCGGTAAAGCACGTCATCATCCCTGTTTTTGCCGTCAGTATACCGTCCGACCATCTGTATATACCCCGCATAGACCAAAGGAAACGCAGGTACGTTATTGTCGAAACGCCAAATCCACGTGAGGTAGCCGTCAAAGGCCTTCATATAAGGCTCACCGTTGTCTTCTGTGAAATAAAATGAATCAGGCTTCTTTTTTGCAGCAATTCTTTCCATCATGAGATTGTAGCTTTCACTCCAATAGCTTCCGCCTCCGGGAAGGTGCGCGTGGGATTTATTTCTGCAAGGGTATGGCTCGTGTGCGGCGATCTCGTCAAAGTAGACACCGTCCACGTCGTATTCATTTTCAAGCACATTCGCTACATCTCCGATAAGCGTATGCCACCTCGGGAACGTAGGGCACATGGGAGCGAGTACAGTATCCTCACCGTTTATTTTCTTCTGCGGATAGACAACTTCGTAGGTACTTCCATCCCTTTTCAGAGCTGCACCGCGGCTACCAGTATTTTCGAAGTTTTCTTCAAAGCCTTCGTCGGCATCGCTTTTCTCCCAGGATACTGCGTTAATGTATGGAAGAACGTAAACACCGCCCTCGCGGAGCTTTTGGAATCCATCAAGGAATTTCTGTCGAGGGGGAAGAAAATGGGGATAATTTATATTGAAGGGTATCTCGTGCCAGTTGTAAACGTGATAAGCAACCGGGACACCGAGCTCCTCTCGGAGCTTAATGGGAGCTTCGAACCAATAATCGTTGCCGAATTTCTCCGAAATTGCTGCAAGCACCATGGGTCTTGCATCGCGCTGACTCTCGGAGTTCGGTATATAATCCGCAATCCAGAAACCGATTTCTTTAAATCTGTCGGGTGTGTCGGGGCGTCCCTTGACGGGTAGCCATTCGGCGTGGTCTCTGACAAAATCACGGTATATGAGCGCGGCATCGTACCAATCCCCATCAAAAATCTGCCAACGTACATAACCGCCAAGCGAAAAGCTGTTTTGCATATTCCCCGCACCGATACCGTGAAACTCCGCACTCATTAAAACTTCTCCGTTTTCGGAAACTGCTGCTAAATTTTTCATGCAGGCTTTAGGGTCGTGAATTCCAAAATAAACTCCCTGTCTTTCACTCCAAGCCGCCATATACTGCATAGCTGCGCAAGGATGCGGATATGGATGGCGGTACGAGAAGCCCTTCTTTTCGGTGTTCTTAAAAACTCTGCCGCATCCGTTGGGCTCGAAAAGATGAAGCGGCGATGCCGCGAGTTTTGGTATTGGATAGGTAACACTCACAACCGAAAATTCGGGAGACTCGTTTATAACGTCCACGTACCAGGAAAAGCCATTTTCATCTGGCTTGCCCGTGACAACAACGGTAACATCACCGAATTTTTCGTGACACGAGAACCATAGCTTGACAAGGTTATCCTTTATCAAATGACGAGTACCGCGCCATCCATCTGTAGAAGATGCAGAAAAGGTCTCTCCGAAAAGGTTTTCCAAGGTCATATTAAAGATCGGCGACGGAAGAATTCTAAAGTCACCGAGGGCTCCGTCTGCGAAATCGATCCCTGCATCATTTACCGAAAGGGTGAGTGAACATTTTTCTAACTCTATTGAGTAAAGCATAACCGTATCTCCTTTGATATTGCATGGTTTTCGCACAATTAGGCTCTTTTCAGGCTAATGAGATATGCATAAGTTATAGTCTAATTACATTTTACCACATTGTGTTCAAAAAAAGAATGTTCCCACAGTTGAATTATATGTTTTAGTTAAACCAAACCTAATCAAATGGTTTTGAAATTAAACCCGATAAGTTGTGCTTGCTCATTAGAGTTAAAATAAAACAATGCCATCGGGTTTGCGGTCAATGACATCTCCAAGAATATAAAGCGTGTATTTTACAGCCAACTTCATTTGCTTTAATATATCATAAAAAACAGTCTTTTCTTTCGCAAATATCAGCCATTATGTAAGTTATAGTTGACTTTTATCCTCTTTTAGGCTCTCCGACCACACATAATTTCAAAATGCTCCCAGTTTATGTGGAGCTGTTGATTCACGTCTATCCTTTGCCATTTTTTAGGGTGCGCCTTAAAGTCATCGAGAACGTTTTCTCCCGATTTGAGGCGCTTTTGGTATTCGTCTGCAATTCTTTTTATTTCTTCGGCGTTTATGAGTATGGGTGATCGATAGTAGAAAAGCTCCCATTCAATTTTCGAGCCGAAATGAAACCACGCTATGCAGTCCATTTTATATAAAAAATGCTTTTTGTCGAGTTTTTGCTTCATTATTTCTTCCACGTCAAGTCTGAATCCAACGTCATCAAAAACGTTGTACAGCTTTAATTTTCCGGTTTCATAATCTTAAAACACTACGTTCCATTTCATTCTATTTTTCCTTCCTATTTCTATAAATTGTTTTGCACACGGCTTTTGTTATTTCAAATACGAGATGTCTTTCGGACTCGTTGAGCTTTACTGTCAACTCTGAAAACTCCGTATTATAGTCTGTGTCTTGTATGATCTGATTTCCTACGAGCAAATCATTGGGTGTGATGTTCAATGCGCGGCATATTGAGAGGAGCGTTTCTAAACTCGCACGCTTCTTTCCGGTTTCTATTAAACTTATAAACCCGGGTGTCAGCTCAACCATCTCTGCGAGTTGTTCTTGGGTTACACCCCTTTGCTGCCGCCAAAATTTAATTCGTTCTCCGATTAAAACATAATCTGTTTTCACGAATTTTCTCCTTCCTTTTGTGGTCATTCACACAATACTCTAACCAACGGAAAAAGTCCAGCAAAAACTCGTTTTGTTATCAATAAAGTAACATTTTCTTTGTATTGTACCATAAATCCCAAATAATACAATAGACCATCGGTAAGGATTATTACCGATAGTCGGGATTTGGGGAAATATTTTTTATTTTTGCCTTATGCAACACCAAATTCTGTATTTAACAGTTTATCTTTTGATTTGCTTGTGATACATTTCGCACAAATCTGTTGACAAATTGCATGATTTGTGATACAATAAGTATACTGATAACGGAGGTGATATTATGGCTAATACAACAACCGTGCATGCCAGAATGGATGCTACACTAAAAGAAAATGTCGATGTTATCTTGGCTCAACTTGGTCTTACCTCGTCTGATGCAATCAAACTTTTCTATAAGCAAATAGAGCTTAACGGAGGTTTGCCTTTCGAACTCAAAGTTCCGGATAAGGTTCTTGCGGAAAAGAAGCTTATGGAAGAGCTTTCGCTTGGAGAGAAGTCCGGAGATGAGCAAGGCTGGCTTGATCTTGCTGCAAGCAAGGCTCGTCTTGGATTATAATTCTTTATGAGTTACAAACTTCGTATTTCTGCACAGGCTCAAAACGATATTGAATGTATATACAATTATGTTTTGAAGGACGGAATCTCTATTGCAAAGAAACAAGCGGATTTAATATATTCTTCGCTTGAAAATCTTCAGATCTTTCCTGAAATGGGAGCAAATCTCTCAACCTACACTACCCAGAAGAACGATTATAAATTTCTTTCAATCAAAAAGACGTACATCGTATTTTACAAAATCGTTGGTGACGAGGTGCGAGTAGTTCGTGTATTCAGAGGCGAACAAGACTATCTTCGACAGCTTGGTATTAACTGACTTTCGCGAACGCTTCTTCTTTGATTTAAGTGGTAAAAATTTTTGTTGTTAAAATGACAGAATCCCGAAGAAAATAATCTCCGGGATTCCTTTGTCGTTATATGGTTTTGATTATTTCATCAAGATTGCGTTTACCGTAAACAATACGAATGATGGTTATGATTTTTTTGTCATGATTCGCTTTGTAATAAATGATATAATTATCTACCAATAATTTGCGTACTGTTTTATCGGATAAAAATTCATTTTCAACAATGGCGCAAGATTCGGGGAAGGATCTTACTATATCAATCTTTTCAAAAATCTTTCGACCAAGATTTTGTGCAGCGATAGGATTTGCCAAATCAAAGGATATGTACCGCAGGATTTCATCAAAATCCCGCTCGGCTTTTTCGGTAAAGCTATACGAATACTTAGAGTCCATACTTTTCAGCCATCCTTGCCTTTACGGTGTCACCGTCAACGGTCTTGCCGTCTTCGACCTCGGAGAGTCCCTCGTTTACAAGCTTGGCTTCATATATTTTACTCATTGTTTTTTCGTAATATTCGATATCCATTACAACAAGTCTGCCGTATCCGTTTTTAGTAACAAATACAGGTCCGCCGGCTTCAGCGCATCGGCGCTCTATTTCAACGGTGTCCTTAAGATCACGCATAGGGATAATCGTCATAAAAAATACCTCCACTAAAATTATATGCTTCTGTGACTAAATTATACACTAAATTCGGTCACAAGTCAATAGTTTTTGAAAAAATAACAAATACCCAAAGTTTTACTTGACTATTTGAGTATGAAGAGTTAAAATAAGGATGGAGTTGAATCTTCTTCCGCTTTTTAGCAAAATCGGGTTGACCACAGGTTTGACCATTTACAGAATTTTTCTGTGTGGCAACGGACGGACACATTGGTCGAAAACGCGAAAATTTGCGGAATATACGGTTTATTTTAGAGCAGATTTGCTTATTTGACATAAAAATCTTGCTTTGGGAGCTTGCCACCGATTTCACTTTCCGAAAAACACAAAAACGCCGAAATCCCTTGAAAACACTGACTTTTTCGGCACTCGTTATTCTCAAAAAAACGCACTAAAAAACGGTTTGACCACAGGTTTGACCACTTACGGAAAAACCTCAAAAATTCAATAATCGGGATGTAGCGCAGTTGGTAGCGCGCTTGCTTTGGGAGCAAGATGTCGCAGGTTCAAATCCTGTCATTCCGACCATTTTTGGTGCTTTATGCACAAAAAAGCAGTCATTTTCGCAAGATTTTGGCTGTTTTTTTGTTTACTTTGTATATCTGGTTGCTTTGTTCAAAATCGGATTTTCTTCATTAAAAATGAGGCCTAGGAGCATGCCACCGATTTGGTGTGCATTTCTAGCCGTTCTTCTTTGTTTACACTGGTAAAAATATTTTATGGGGTGACTGTTTTAGTCACCCCTGCTTTTATGCCGTTTTGGTTTTCTTTTTGAGCTTTGCGATTTCCTTTTTCTTTTCCTCTATCATCTTTTCGAGGGCTTTTTCGCATTCCTCTCTCGTCTTTGCGTAGATGTTGAATTTCTTTCGTTTCCCGTCTGGCATTCGTGGGTAGTAGCTTCCTTCCCACAGGCTATCGTTTACCTTGTACACGCATCCGGTTCCGCTCTTTCTTATCTTCGGTGTGTAGGGCTCAAATACCGTCTGTGTTGCCTTTTGAGGAGGTGCTTGGTCACTTACCTTGGGGGGCTCTTCTTCGGGCATTTCCGCCTCTGTACCGCCTATCTCTCGGTCTATCTTTACCGCTGCTTGCTTTCTCATTGTGTCGGTTATATGGCTGTATATATTTAATGTTGTTTCCGCACTCACATGCCCTATCATTGCCGAGAGTGTTTTGATGTCCATACCGTTTTCTATAGCCATCGTAGCAAAGGTGTGCCTCAGGTCATGGAATCTCATATTTTTGCAATGCGATCTTTCGAGGATCAGTCTGAATCTTTTGTATACAGCGGTTGGATGCCTTGGCTCGCCCTCTTTTATCGGTGATGGGAACATCCACTCGCCTTTGGTTTGTTTTTTAAGCTCCATGAGAAGCTCAACCATTTCGGGAGGCAATATTATTGTGCGGATAGAGGATTTCGTTTTTGGTGCCGTGACGACACAGTCGTTGCCTGCTTTTGTTACTTGCCTTGAAATATGTAGCTCTCCTGTTTTAACATTAAGATCGCGCCATTTAAGACCGAGTATTTCGCCTCTTCGCATTCCCGTAGTTAATTCGAGGAGAAACATTTCATAGTAGCCTTCCTCTTTGGCTCTTGCAAGGAATCGGAGAATTTCCTCTTGTGTCAGCACTTGCATTTCCTTTGTTTTCTTTGGAGGAAGTCTGCATCCTAATGAGGGGTTTGTTGATATAAGCCCTTCTTTTACTGCTTTTTCAAGTGCGCTTCGGCAGGTGGTGTGACATACTCTTACCATTCTGTCGGATAATCCTTCTCCGTATTTATCTACAAAGCTTTTTCGTCCGCTTTTCTTAACTCTGACGTAGAACTGTTGCATATCGTTCTGAGTAAGTCTGTTCAAGGGAATGTTACCTATCTCGGGGATAATATGATTATATATTCTGTTTTCGTAGTTTGCTTGCGTTGACTTCCTTAGCTTGGGCTTTGAGAAATTTTGATACCAGAAGTCTATCCAATTACCGAAGGGCATATCCGGTTTTATTCTATCGGTTGCACGTCCGCAGCGTCCTCTGAGCTCTTCAAGCTTTTCTTCACATTCTTCCTTTGTTTTCGCCAATACGTTTTTGGTACGTGGGTTGCCGTTATCCGCATAGCCTACTACGATTCGGCCTTCCCACCGTCCGTCTTTTCGTAGGAATATACTGCCTTTTCCGTTTTTCTTCTTTGCCACCGTTTACTCCTTTATCATCAAACTTTTCATTATGTTGCCGACTACTGCCGATGCCTTCTTTTGCATATCGCTTGTTACGTGGGTGTATGTGTCAAGCGTGAAGGAGGCGTTGGTGTGACCGAGGATTCCCGAGAGTGTTTTAGCATCGACACCGCCCTTCATTGCGTGAGTTGCAAATGTATGTCTGAGATCGTGAAATCTTATTTGAGGGAGATCTGCGCGTTTAAGTATTGTTTTTAACTTTGCGTATGCTAATGAGGGATTTATCGGTTCGGTTGGATTTAAGAATGAGGGAAATATCCATTCGCTGATCGCTGTTTGCTTTCGTTTGATCAGCATTTCTCTGACACTCGGCGGCAGGATAATGCAACGTGTTCCGGTGCTTGTTTTTGTTTCACCGATATTTAGTCCTCCGCCTCTTTTCGTGGATACAGACCGTTGTACCTTTAGCTTACTTTCTTCGAAATCTACGTCACTCCATTTGAGAGCACAGATTTCTCCACGCCTCAGTCCTGTCATAATTTCGAGATAGAAGAAGTCATACCAATGCTCCTCTTGCTTAATGGCATCAAGGAAGATTTCTAACTGTGCATCATCGAGAATCTGTTTTTCGGGATAGTTATTTTTAGGTATAGTTGTACCGTTTGTAGGATTCCTTGGGATAAGTCTTTCTCTTACTGCAACGTCAAGCGCTTCGTGGAGCATCATGTGGACCTTACGCACCATACCATCGGACAACTCATGTGTTCCACTGCGGTCAGTTTCAATTCTGCCATGCTTTTTTATCTTATTATAGAATTTCTGTATGTCTGCAGTGGTGAGAGATGATAGCTGTTTATCTCCTAAAAATCTCTTTACCTGGTTCTTAACAACCGTTCTGTATCCTTGCAGTGTACTTTCTCTGACACTGAATACCATATACTCATCAAGCCATTTATCCATCCACTCGCCGAGCGTCATACGGGAATCCTCGGTAAGCTCAACGTCACGGTATAGATCTATAAGTCTGTGCAACTCTTTTAGCGTAGCTTTTTGTGTTTTGCCGAACACAGACTTGTACATAGGCTTTCCGTTATCCTTGTGTCCGACGATGATTCTTCCTTCCCATCTTCCGTCACTTCTTTTTCTGATCGTACCGTCACCTTGGGGTCTTCTTTTTGCCATTTATTCAC
Source organism: Eubacteriales bacterium (assembly GCA_045636445.1). Lineage (GTDB taxonomy): Bacteria > Bacillota > Clostridia > Oscillospirales > CAG-272 > UBA1740. Next base: position 27,933 of record JAZTXO010000122.1, read on the forward strand.
CGTCCTTTCTTTTTACCACAACAATACCACAGAGTTTCGGTAATGTCCAGACATTTTTTCGAACTTCTTGAGAAAAAATAACAGTTCATTTTTGCAGTTAAAGCACAAAGGTTTGATCGTTATCCTCGTCTTTGTAATTATCCGTAGGTTCATCTATTACGACTCTTCTGTCAAGCTCAGCCATTTCTTCAAGATGCTTTTTATCTATCGTCTTATGCTTTGCCGAATACCAATCGCGTACTCTCTCGGATAGGACTCTTGACATGGACGAAAGCAGGGATGTAACACTGCTTCCGATTCTTATTTTGTATTGGGGCGAGGATTTAGGCGGAGGATCGTTATTTAGCTTTTTCGCTTCGTTTATGATATCGTTCTTTATG
>JAZTXO010000123.1:0-24194 GCA_045636445.1 Eubacteriales bacterium
CTCCAATGCTCTTCTGTTCGGGCAGAGCAGGTACTGCTTCCTTTGACCCCCATACTCCCGGTACAGACCTCACTCCCCTTCTTGATACTATCCTTGAATATATGCCTGCGCCCGACGGTGACGAGGAGGACGGACTTCAGCTTCTCGTTTCCTCTATCGACTATAACGAATTTGTTGGTAGAATCGGTATCGGACGCATCGAGCGCGGTGTAATCAAGCAGGGACAGGGCGTTTCTATATGCAACTTCCACGGTGACGGCAAATCCCGCCCTGCAAAGATAGTTTCTCTTTATCAGTTCGACGGACTTAAGAGAGTTCCCGTAACCGAGGCTAAGGTTGGCGATATTATCTGCTTCTCCGGTTGCGAGGATATTTCTATCGGTGACACCGTTTGCTCTCCCGCAAAGGTAGAGCCCCTTGAATTCGTTAAGGTTGGCGAGCCTACGATGGAGATGACCTTCTCTGTAAACGATTCTCCCTTCGCAGGTAAAGAGGGTAAATTCGTTACCTCCCGTCACCTTAGAGCGAGACTTTACCGCGAGCTTCTTAAAGACGTATCTTTGAGAGTCAGCGACGGTGACACTACCGACTCCTTCAGAGTTGCGGGAAGAGGTGAAATGCACCTTTCTATCCTCATTGAAAATATGCGCCGTGAGGGTTACGAGCTTTGCTGCTCCAACCCCAGAGTGCTTTATAAAGAGATTGACGGTGTTAAGTGTGAGCCTATCGAGAAGGTAATCGTTGACGTACCCGAAGAGTACGTTGGCGCGGTTATGGAAAAGCTTGGCGCAAGAAAGGGTACTCTTGACGATATGCAGCTTCACGGCTCTCGTCAAAAGCTCTTCTACACCATTCCCACAAGATGCCTCTTCGGCTATCGCTCCGAGCTTCTTACCGACACCAGAGGCGAGGGACTTATTTCCTCGCTCTTTGCAGGCTATGAGCCGTTCAGAGGTGAGATAAAGACAAGATTTACCTCTTCTCTCGTTGCTTCCGAGAAGGGCGTTTCCACAACCTACGGTCTCTTCCAGGCTCAAGACAGAGGACCTCTCTTCATCGGCCCTGCAACTCCCGTTTACGAGGGTATGATTGTCGGTGAAAACCCCAAGCCCGATGATATTGAGGTTAACGTATGTAAGGAAAAGCACCTGACTGCAATACGCTCGTCGGGAGCTGACGAAAAGCTTACTCTTATTACTCCTGTTCAGCTTTCTCTTGAAGAGGCTATTGAGTTCATTACCGACGAGGAGCTGATTGAGGTTACACCTAAGTCAATAAGACTTCGTAAGGTTATCCTCGATACTCCCGCAAGAAAGAGACTCCAGGCGCAGAAGAGAGCCGCTTTGAAAAATGAGAAATGAGAAATGAGAAATGAGCCATTAAGGTGGATTGGGATATAAAAATATCTTCTTCCCGAAAATGGCAATTTCTATAAAGCAAATCTCCACTGTCGCGCGACGATTTCCGACGGCAGACTTACCCCGAAGAGGTAAAGGCGATTTACAAAACTAACGGCTATTCGGTAGTTGCTTACACCGACCATAATGCGCTTTTACCTCATAACGATTTGTCCGATGATAGCTTTCTTGCTTTCTTGACAAATTGAGCAATAAATATAAAACAAAAAAGCGGTTGCAAATTCCCAAAAAACAGCGGAAAATGTAACCGTTTGTTTACAAAACGACCGATAAATTGTTGATTTTTTGATTGAAAAAGAATTTTATTGTTTCTGTATAAGAGGACATATATGAAATTGGATTTGAAATCTATATTTATGACCGTTCTCGGAACGGCAATGACCGGCTTTGCAATAGGCGTATTTTTAACCCCGAATAAAATTGTCGGCGGCGGAGTTTCGGGTATTTCCACAATTCTTTACCACCAGCTTAAAGTTCCGACGGGACTTTCTTTCCTGCTTATTAACCTTGTTTTTTTACTTATAAGCGCTTGGGTGCTTGGCAGAAGCTTTGTTTTTAAAACGCTTCTCGGCGTATCTCTTCTGTCGCTTTTTACTCAACTTTTTTCCTATATTCCATATACTACCGACGATCTTTTGCTTCCCGTTTTGTTTGGCGGAGTGCTTTACGGAATGGGTATCGGAATAAGCTTTGCGGCAGGTGCGTCAACGGGAGGAACGGATATTCTCGGAAGACTTGTGCAGCATAAGTTTAAAACTGTTCCTATCGGCAAACTGCTTCTTGTTATCGACGGAATCATTATTCTTATTTCGCTTACTCAATTCCAAGACCTAAAGCTTACTCTCTACGGTGTTATTGCGCTCTTTATTTCAAGCTTCTCGGTGGATTTTGTCATAGATACCCTCAACGTGTCGAAAATCGCCTTTGTTATAACAGACAAGGGTGCGGAGATTGCCGATATGCTTGTCAGCACATCTCCAAGAGGAGTAACTCTTATAAACGCTACCGGCGCTTACACTCATACAGATAAGCAGCTTCTTTTCTGCGCTCTTAAGGAGAGCGAAACGGCAGTTTTCCAGCAAAAGATTCTGGACCGTGACCCCGAAGCATTCATAGTATTCTCTGTATCCGAAAAAATCAAGGGTAAGGGATTCTACCTTTATAAATAGTTTTTTAAATGTAAATACTTATTTACAAAAAAGGACTGTGAAAAATCACAGTCCTTTTAATATTTATCTTAGGCTTTCGAGATATTCGGTTAATTCAACGGTTTTTCCGTTCTTAATACTCTCGTTAGCTCCAATGCCTATCATTGCGGAAACCATTCCCGCATAAGAGTCAGCCTGCTGACCGAGAGGATCGGGAACGCCCTCGCTGAATATCATCTTGATAAGCATCTCGTCGCCGCCGCCATGAGCGCCCTCGCCGTAAACGAAGGGAATGTTCTCGTGAGAGCCGTTATATCCGAGGAATTCAAGGCTTGTTTCACCTGCGCCCCAATCCCAGTGGTTAGCAATAATTACGCCCTTTTCACCGGTAATTACCATTCTGTAACCCTCATGCTCGGAGAAGAGGTTAAGAGTGTAGGTAAGAAGAGTGCCCTTGTTGTACATTACCGATACCGACATATTGTCGTAAATATCGTGGCCTTCCTTGAATGCGCAACGGTCGCGGATATATCCGTCAACGTGCTCTGCGTCAAAGTAGAAGGGTTTATCCCAATGTCCCCACTGGCTGACTGCTGTTTCGCAGGTGCTCTGCGCGGGGCAGTCGCGGCATCTTTCGCCATAGGCTTTTGAGGTGTCGTTATAATAAACTCTGTTTGCAAGAGCTGTAACCTTTTTCGGCTCGTCCATAAGAAGCCAGTTTATAATGTCGAAGTGGTGAGTGCTCTTATGAAGCAAAAGGCCCTCGGAATTTTCCATAAGTCTGTGCCAACGCTTCATATAGTCGCCGCCATGCCAACGTGAAAGGCAGTATTCGTAGTTGATAGCAAGTACCTTTCCTACCTTTTCTTCGAGAAGAAGCTCTTTAAGAGTAGCAAAGAAGGGCATAAAACGGCAGTTGAATGTAACTGTAACCTTGTGACCGGATCTTTTTTCCGCGTCTCTTATTTCCTTGCATCTTTCGTAGGTGTTGGTAAGAGGCTTTTCGGAAATTGCATCGCAACCCATATCAAGTGCTCGTACTACGTATTCGTGGTGAGTATTATCGGTGGAAGCAACGATTACCGCATCGGGCTTCTCGGTCTTAACCATTGTTTCAAAATCGTTGTAAAGGGTACAGCCATCTCCGATTTTTTCCTTATGAATACCGGCTCTTACGTAGTTCGGGTCGTATACACCGGTAATTTCTGCGGTGTCGGCATACTTTTCAACAAGTCTTTCGGTAAACATGGAGTAGCCTCTGCAACCGCAGCCTACTATAACGTATCTTTTTTTCATTTTTCTTTCCTCTTGTTATTTGTATGCCTCGATGAGTTCGGGGGTAAGCATAGATGCGGAGTCGGAGTCAACGTAAACTGTGCAATCAGCATGCTTTTTGAGAAGAGTTGCGGGGATTTCGTTTGTAAGGTCGTTTGCAAGGGTGTTGTAAATAGCCTCTGCCTTTACAGCGTAGGGAACAACCGAGATAATTGCCTTACAGCTCATAATTCTGGAGCAGGTCATAGAGATTGCCTGCTTGAAGCACTCGTCCTTATCCTTGAACCAGCCTTCGCCGATCTGCTGCTCAAGGCATCTTTCTGCAAGGGTAACAACCTTGTACGCGCGTGTGTCCTCGAAATCTGCGGGCGGATCGTTGAATGCGATATGAGCGTTTTCACCGATACCGATAAGACCGAGATCCACCTGTCTTTCATCAAGAAGCTTGGTAAGCTCGGCAATAGTTTCTTCGGGATTCTTTGTGCCGTCGATAAGGTGATACTTGCCGGGGTTTACAACCTTAACAAAACGGTTGGTAAGGTAGTTGTTAAAGCTTGCGGGATGCTCTGCCGAGATACCAACGTACTCGTCAAGGTGGAACATTTCAACCTTGGACCAGTCGATGTCAAGCTTTGCAATTTCGTTGAAGAAGGGGAATTGGGATGCTCCGGTGGAGAGAAGAATACGAGCTGAACCGTTTTCCTCGATTGCCTTGTTTATGTACTTTTCAGCAAGGCGTGCGGACTCGTAACCGAGTACCTCTTTTGTTTCGCAAACAACCAATTTCATTTTTGAATTTCTCCTTTAAATATAATGTTTTTAATATTAAAATCTTTGTTTAATACCACAATATCGGCTCTTTTGCCTATTTCAAGACTTCCTCTGTCGGAAAGTCCCATAAGCGAGGCGGGGGTTTTTGACATCATTTTTGTGATGCTGCAAAGGTCGATTCCTGCTTTTTGGTGCATAGTCCTTAACAGTCTGTCTGCGGTTGCAACGCTTCCCGCAAAGCTTTGTCTGTCGTAGAGCTTTGCGACTCCGTCCTCGATTATGCAGGGAACGCCGTCGGAAAGTCTGCCCAAAACCGTCTCTGTGCCGTCGGGCATTCCCGCGCCTCGCATAGCGTCGGTAATAAGGCATATTTTGTCAGCGCCCTTGCATTTGAAGATAAGCTTCAAAAGTGATGGGGGAAGGTGAGAGCCGTCGGCAATAACCTCTACTGTGAAGCCGTCAAAATAAAGTCCCGCTTCAACAGCGCCTGCGGTGCGGTAGGCATTTTTGCGATAGACGCCTTTCATTCCCGAATAAAAATGAGTCATAGTATCGTAGCCGTTTTCAAGAGCGACTTCCGCATCCTCAAAGTCGGCATCCGAGTGACCTATTGACATATTAAGTCCGAGAGCCTTTCCGACCTTTCCAAGCTCCATACCGCCCTGAAGCTCGGCAGCTGCGCTCACTCTTTTAATAAAAGGATATTTTTTCACAAGGGATTTAAGCTTTTCGGTATCCGGCAAAGCCATTTTTTCGGTGCTTTGAGCTCCGCACTGGGCGGACGAGAGCCAAGGCCCTTCAAGATGTACTCCCGAAAGAGTCAATAAATTGTCTTTTTCTTCAAGCTCCTTGTAATTTTTAAGAACCTTTTCGATAGCAGCGTAGGTGTCGGTCATAGTGGTGGCAAAGAGGGTTGTCGTGCCTCTCAAAAGATGATGCTTTGAAATTTTCAGCATCTGTTCGGGGGTTGAATCCATAAAATCGTACCCGCCGCCACCGTGACAGTGAATATCAATAAAACCGGCTAAAACAAAGCCGCCCTCGGCATCAATAACTTCATCGGCAGGCGAAGGATTTTCCTTGCCAATATACGTAATTTGTCCGTTCTCGAAACGCAAGACGGAATTTTCAAGAATCTCACTTTCAAGAACAATATTTGCATTGCGAATCTCGTATACCATATAAGTCTCCATCTGTCGCTGAGGTGAACTTAATAAATCTGCGACCTGCTATGATTTGATTATAACACTTTAAAATACCAAATACAATATAAATTGTATCAAAATTATGTAAAATTACAGATTTCATACAACTTTTTACATAAATTAGCTTCGGTTTTGTTGACAAAAAGATGAAAAGGGAGTATAATTTTTGTATCGGCAGAAAAACTAAAACCTGACGCCGAGGAAAGGTGAGCTTATGAGCTTTATTGAAATTGAATACAGAGAAAAAGATCACCCCTCGGATATGGCTTCTCTGCAATCTCACGATTATTATGAAATTTATTGTCTTGTAGAGGGGCAAAGAAGAATGTTCTTTGAGAGCCGAATGATAAATCTGCCGCCAAGGTCGGTATCGGTTATCGCCCCGTTCTGTATGCACAAAACGGTTGGCGGCTCGTATAAAAGAATAAATATTTACGTTTCAAAAGGACTTCTCGATGCGCAGGAAAATCAGCTTCTTGAAGAGCTTTGCCTTGATGCGACGGTAACTCTTTCGGGGGAGCGCGGAGAGCTTTTTTGGCAGCTTCTTGAAGCCGCAGGCAGGGAAAAGGGAGTAGAAAGAGTTTCGCTTCCCTTGGTAAAAACTCTTTTGTTTTTGCTTCGCACCTCTCACCGTGAGCCGGTCGAGTCTGTAAGCGTAACACAGACTCAAAATGACCAAAATAGCTCGATTATGCAAATAATTGATTACATAAATACCCATTTAGACCAAAATATATCCCTTGACGACATATCATCAAAGTTCTTTATTTCAAAGAATACGCTTTGCAAAAGGTTTCGTACGGTAATGAATTGTTCGCTTGTTGAATATACCACGGGAGCAAGAATTTCAAAGGCGAAAAACCTGCTTCTCACCACTTCAATGTCAATGGAAGAGATTGCGGAGAGATGCGGATATTCCTCGGCAAATTATTTTGGAGTTGCATTTAAATCCGAGGTGGGACTATCACCTATGAATTACAGAAAGAAGAAATAAAATGATTATTGATTTTCACACTCATAATTTCCCCGACAGCCTTGCTCCCAAGGCTATGGCATCGCTTGTTGTAAACTGCGCGGCAAATCCGGATATTATCCCTCATACCGACGGCACTGCCGCAGGAGCTGAAAGGCTTCTTTCGGCTTCGGGAATTGATAAGGCGGTAGTTTGCAATATTGCCACCAATCCAAGGCAGGAAAATAAGGTAAATTCCTATGCAATCTCTCTTCTTGAATCGGATTTCTTTATTCCTCTCGGCTCTCTTCATCCCGATAGCGAGAATAAAAGAGAGGAGCTTTCAAGGCTTCGTGAGGCGGGGATAAAAGGAATAAAGCTCCATCCCGATTACGTTGGAATAGAGCTTTGCGACGAAAGATATGATGAAATTTTTACGCTTTTGTGCGAATTTTCAATGTTTTGCGTCGTTCACGCAGGTTATGACCCCATTTCTCCCGAAAAGATACACGCAACCCCCGAAATGTTCCGTGCCGTCATAGATAAATATCCCGACTTGAAGCTTGTTGCGGCTCATATGGGCGGTTTCGCAAAGGCGGAGGGTGTTATAAAACATCTTGTCGGAACGAATATTTACCTTGATACATCTCTTTCCTCCCTTCGCGCCGGCGAAAAGGAGCTTCTTTACAGAATACTTTCGGAGCATAAAGAAGATAGACTTCTTTTCGGAACAGACACACCCTGGACAGAGCCACAAAGAGAGATAGAATTTATAAAAAATGCACCTATAAGCGATGAAAAAAAGGAAAAAATATTCTATAAAAACGCCCTCTCGCTTCTTTTATGACATAGGAGAAAAAATATGAAATTCAAGCCTCGTATTGACTCCTATTATCTGTGGATTGTAATTCCCACCGAGCTGCTTCTTATTGCTATGGTAGTCTTGTCCTTCATTGATTTCACCCTGGGCGGTCTTATCGTTATGCTTTTCACCTTCGTTTTCACCAATTTCTTTTTGCTTTCGCCCTTTTTCGGCTATGCGGAGCTAAAAGAAGATGAGCTTTTTATAAAATTCGGTTTTATACTTAAAAGAAGTATTCCTTACTTGAAGATTCGTGCCATTGAGAAAAAACGCAGATGGTACAGCGAGTCGATGCTGTCCTTAAAAACGGCAATCGACCATATTGACGTAAAATATAACCGCTTTGACGTTGTTTCCTTAAGTCTTAAAAACGAGGAAACTTTTATTGAAGAACTTAATAAAAAAATCCCCTTAAATTGAAGGTTTTTAAGGGGTTTAAAGGGGAGCTTTTTTCAAAAAAGCTCCCCTTAGTTTTATTTTAAAGTTCGTTTGTGTGGTTCCAGGTCTTGAAAAGCTCACGCCATACGTCTGTATGCGCTTCACAGTCAAGGAAGTGAGCGAAAAGCTCTTCTTTGTTGGGGTTATCGATAAGACCGAGAGCTGCCTCGCGGTAAGGGGGAAGTCCTTTCCAATGGCAGAATTTCTGCCAACCCTCATACCATCTTCCGTCTTTAAGCTCTTCGTTTCTGCCGTTGAAGTCTGCCCATATCTCATCAGCCTTTTCGCCCTCGGCAATATCGCAGCCGTGGCCTGTGTCATAAAGAGGATAGAATTCGATTTCAACCTTGTCGGTAATGTTAAGTCCAACAAGAAGAGCTGTGTACCAGTTGTCAGGGTGACGGTTTTCGGGAGCGTAAGAGAAGTTGAAGTTGCCCTGACCGTAAAGGATGGGCGCTCCCTCGAAAATCTCGTAGCAGCCGATACAGTGGCTATGCTGTGTAAGAACCGCATCAGCACCGCAGTAAACCATCTCACGGCAGAGGTTAAGAAGTCTCGGAGAGGGATAACCCGAATATTCCTTACCGCCGTGGTAAATTACGATAACGAAATCGGATACCGCCTTTGCGGCTCTTATATCCTGCATCGTAAGGAATGGGTCAAAGGGATTAGCGCCGGGTCTGTTTGGAAGAGCGTATGTATATTCGTGCTCACAAACGTTGATTATAGCGATTTTTTTGCCCTCGCCCTCAATGAAGTAGGGCTTTCTTGAATCGGTATCGTTTTCGCCTATGCCGAAGTAGGGAAGTCCCACGTCGTCAAGAGCCTTCGTTGTGTCTCTGAGTCCTTCAAGACCGAAGTCGAAGGTATGGTTATTTGCAAGAGCAACGTCGGTAACACCAAGTTTTTTTATCGTTGCCGCAGATTCGATAGGGCCTTTGATATTAGGGCCGCATTTTTTAATTTTGTTCTCGCTTTCGGTAAGAGCACACTCAAGATTAACTATAAATCTGTCGTAATTCTTCGCAACATCGCATACCTTGCCGAAAAGCTTTTCAGTATCTCCCGCAATGTAAAGGGGAGACGTGTTTTTTGTTGGCACAAGGTCTGCTCCAAATAAGATTTTCATATTATTTCTCCTGTTTTTTTAAATCTATCAGTTGTCGGCTTCAACGACAAGCTCGCCGGTTGCCATAATGCTATCGAATGAGGTGAGCCAGGTTACAAATGCAAGGGCGTGGTCGTAATATTTTTCAAATTTCGCTTCCTCAGGGCCCATCTTTCTTGCTGCCTTGTCAATAAGACGCTTGTAGCCTTTGTTGTCACCGGTAGCCTTGACGGCAAGAGCCTTTGCAATAAGCTCGACATACTTCAAATAAAGCTCCAAAATACGCACCGAAACGGTTCTTATTCTAACCTCAGGGCAATCATAATGAGCCGCCACAAGCTCTTTTCCCTGCTTGATAAGCTCTTCAAGTCGCATAGCTCTTTCCTCGGCGGAAATCTCATTGGGATCTGCCGGGTCAAGTCTAAGGTAATCGTAGCCTAAAAGGTCAGCGTATCCGTTAAGATGATCGTAGAACTTTTTCCAATCCTCACCGTAAATCATTGAGAAGCATTCCTCAACTATCTCCTCAAAGGAGAGGGAAGCGTCATACATTGTTCTTGCGTACGCATAGAAAGCAAGAGGGGTAGGGAAGAAGGAACGCTGTGAGCCGTCCTGAATAATTCCGTTAACACCCCGCGAAAGATATGCCTTTACGTCATCACAGATAACCTTTGCAATCTTAAGTCCGGAGAAATCGTAGTACTGATGACGCCAGAAGTGGTACTCAAAGGCAAAGGAGCTGCCCTCGTACGCCTTTTTCCAATCGTCAAAGTAGACAAGATTTTCTGCAAGATTTGCAGGATAGATATTTTTGTTTCTCGTATAAGGACGGATTTCATACTTTTTGCCGTCATTTGTCAGAGATTTTGTATAGCTTCTCGAAATAGGAGCAAGCATAAGAGAGAAACGGTCGGGATTTTCGATTTTTTCGGTCTCGGGAGCAAAGGTCGTGTCGGTATAAACGATAAATACTATGCGATTTGAAAGCCCACGCCTCGTAAGTTCTTTGTCAACCTTGTTGAGAAGTATGCAGTAGAAATCGGAGGGTGTCTTTTTTTGGCAACCCTCGCATTCGCAGTGGTTGTTTGTAACGTCACCAAGCCAAACGTGCAGGTAGTCGATATTCTGATGCTTTTCGGCATAGTCGCAAACGTAATTTACAAAAAGCTCTTGAGCTTCGGGATTTGACATACAGAATTGAGTGTAGTTTGGCGTGTTATGTATCAGCTTTCGCTCGCCGTTAATTTCTGCGATAAACTGTCTTGAGTAGTCCGAAATTTTCTTTTCGTTGTCACCGTCAGAGCCGCGAAGCGAGGAGTCTATTCCAAAGGGATCTGCGGTCCAACCGTGGCCAACACCGTGATATTGTAAACCACGCTTTACAATTTCAGCCTCACACTCACGTTTCCACTGCAAAATCTGCTCGGTGCTTACGTCCTCTGGCGGACGGTTTTTTTCGTTATAAACATGTCTGTAATAACGTCTGTAATAGGAAACGGGAACAAGGAATTCCAGCATTACGGTGTTCATACCAAGCTTTGCGGTGTAGTCGATCGACTCAATCATTATCTCCTGGGAAACGCCGCCCTCAAGACACCAGCCTCTGTAACGCATAGAGGGCTTGTGACGGTATTTTACCGATTGAATATTCTTTATCGGAATATATTCTCCGTCCTTGCCGGGCATTATAAATCGGCAGCCGTTTTTCTTAAGATAATCGTAAACCGCAATAAGTACCGAACGAGGATTAGATCCCGCAATAATTCCGCCACGTTCGTCACAGTCGATGTAAATTATATCGTCAAGCTCGGTATCCTCAACGTCAGAGGTGTCAAGTCCGAAGTCGGACATAAGTCCGAGACGGAATCCGTCATGGGAATCGGTGCAGTATCTTGTTGTGATATTGTCGCCCTCGGGCATCATCATATAAAGGTATTTGCGAAGCTCCTCCGCTGCGTAATCAATAGCGGAATGGGAGCTTATTTTGTTGATAAAAATCATTTATCCTAATTTCCTCTCGTAAAGTTTCATAAAGTTTTCTTCGCTAATGCCGCTTTTTTCGTAAGGGCAGGGGCCGTCTCCGCCTAAGCCGCCGAGAACGCCCGAGTGATCCGAGCCACCCATCTTGTAGAAGCCTTTTTCGTCACAAAGAGCCTCGAAATATTCAAACTCCTCATCGGTAACCTCGGGGAATCTTGTCTCAAAGCCCATAACTCCCATATCAAGGAAGTCCTTCGTCAGCTTCATTTGTCCGTGAGGGTGAGCAACAACGGGAACGCCGCCCGCCTTTTTGATTATCTCAACTACGTCGGAGGTTATCATATTATTGTAGCTTTTTCCCGTCTCGGCAGCTACTGCCCCCTCAAGTCCAAGCGTGTATGAAAAGTTCGGCATTCTGAACTCTTGATACTCTTCAACCTTATATATACCGCGCTTTACCATAGTGGTGAACACCTGATCGCAGCAAATGTAATCGTTATATGGGTGGTCGTCACGAATATCCTGCCAGGTAAGTCCCTTGCGGAGCGTTCCTCTCTCAAGTCCCCAGTTGAAAAGCACCTCGGAGCGTGCGGTCTGCACTCCCGAACCGTAAGCTAAAAGCTCCGCCATAAATTTGTTATCGGGGTTAAAGTCGAAGCCTAAAAAGTGAACGCCCTTGCCGTTATGATAGGTGGAAAACTCGCAGCCGAGAAGAGATTTCATACCCAGCTTTCTTGCCGCCTTGTTGATAAAATACGTACCTTTTACGGTATCGTGGTCGGTAAGGATGAAGCCGCCGTGTCCCTGCTCGTGCGCAATCGCTACAAGCTGCTCGGGAGTATATTCCGCATCGGAAAAGCAGGAGTGATTATGACAGGATGCAAAAATTTTGGTTTCGGGAATCATTTTAACCCAGCTTTCTTTCGTAAATTTTCATAAAGTTTTCTTCCGTAATACCGCTCTTATAGTCGGGACAGATATATTCCTCGCCGAAATCAAGGTTTCCGCCGAGAATGCCCGAATGGTCGGAGCCGCCCATCTGGTAAAGGTTAAGCTCCTCGCAGGCTGCGGCAAAGAAGTCGCAGTCGTCATCGGTCAGGTCGGGATGCCTTGTTTCAAAGCCCTTGACTCCCATGTTCAAAAATTCTTTGACGTAGCCACGGCAACCGCAGGGATGAGCAACTATCGGAACTCCGCCCGCATCAAGAATTGCCTTTACAACCATATCGGTGTGGATTTCCTTATAGGTTTTTCCGGTGATTTCTGCAATTTTTGCTTCGTCGTGAACACCCCAGCGGAAGTTTTTCTGGAAGAATTCTTCGTATTCCTCGTGCTGATAGATTCCACGCTTTAAGAAAGAACGGAACACCTGATTGTTGCAGATGTAGGTGTTATAGGGGTTATCGTCAAGAACGTCCTGCCAGGTCAGCCCATCGCGAAGCGCCCCGCTTTCAAGTCCCCATTTAAACAAAACCTCGGTGCGATTGGTTTGAATACCCGAACAGTATGAAAGAATTTCCTTTATACGCTTGTTATCGGGGTTAAAGTCAAAGCCGAGAAGATGAATACCCGAACCGTTATAATAGGTAGAAAATTCGCAGCCGAGAATAGATTTCAGTCCAAGCTCTCTCGCTCTCTTGTTAACAAAATACGTACCGCTTACGGTATCGTGGTCGGTAAGAATTATTCCACCGTGGCCAAGTCCTGCCGCCAGCTCAACGAGCTTTTCGGGAGTGTAGTCGGCGTCTGAAAATGTTGAATGATTGTGACAGCTTGCAAAGATTTTAACGTTTTTATCCATGGTTGGAAACCTTCCTTATTATATTACAGTTTGATTTTAACATTCTACCGCTGATTTGTCAACCGTTTTTAAAAATAATGGAATTTTTTTATAAAAAAGCTTATTTTTCAAAAAAAGCAGATAAAAAAAGGTAAAACGTAGTTTTTTCTATAACTAATTTCCAAAATAAAAAAATAATTCTTTACTTTTTTAGTAAAATGTTATAAAATGAGATAGTAAAAGTAAATATGGGTAAAAAAATATCATTGTTTTTGCCCGAAAAATCCCAACGAGGTAAGAAATGCTTTTAGAATTTGATACCAAAAAGCTTGATGCCGCGATTTTCGACTTCTATAACGCCACGGGCGTTGGCAGTATAAGCGTTTTGGGCGAGGATTTTTCTCCCCTGGGCACAAGAAGGGGGCATAACCCTTATTGCCGCTTGATTCAGGGTACAAGAAAAGGCCTTGCCGAATGTTTAAAGTCCAACAGAGCCCTTCTTGAAGGCTGTAAGCAGACGAAAAAGCCGATGATGCAGATATGTCACGCAGGTCTTGTGGAAATGGTAGTCCCCATTCTTTATCGGGAAGAGGCTATCGGCTACGTTATGCTGGGGCATATTCGAATGTCGGGGACGCAGGACATAAAGGAGCTTACAAAGGAGCTTCCCGTAGAGGGCGAACTTGCCGAGGAAATCTTTAAAACGCTTCCCGCATTTGAAGAGAACAGAATAAGAAGTATAATGAATATGGCAGAAATGCTGGGCAAATACATAATTCTTGAAAATCTCGTTCACCCAAGAGAGAACGAAAATTTAGAGAGAATTAAAAAATTCGTATTGGAAAACCTTGATAAAAGGCTGACAGTTCAGCTGATTTCAGGCGGAGTCCATATATCGAAAAGCTCTCTTTACAATCTTATACACGAAAATTACGGCTCGACCGTCAGCGAGTATATAAACGAGGTGAAAATTGAAAGAGCGAAAGAGCTTTTAATGAAAACCGATATGCCCGTCGAGGATATTTCCGAAAAGCTTGCCTTTTCAAGTCCTGCCTACTTTGGCAAGGTGTTTAAGCGGGCTGTGGGAATCTCACCTCTTAAATTCAGAAAACAAACCTAACCTAATAACCGAAACGTCAAGGAGGACAAAAAATGAAATCTAAACTTTTACTTGTGATTTTAGCTTTGGCTTTAACACTTGGTATTATCTGCTCTTGCAGCTCCGGTAAAGGCTCGGCAGATCAAAATACCGACTCTTCACAGAACGGAGACCAAAATAACAACCAGGGCGGAGATAATTCTCAAATTGCCGATGTTGATAATCTTATCTTTGGCCCGAACGTTGTGCCTGCCGTTATCTGTAACACCCCGGAGGCGCTTTCAAGCGAAATCTCAACTATTCAGGACGCAATTTTCTATTGCACCTATTACATTCCCAACGTGACCTCGGACGCTGCGGCGCAAGCCGAGCATGAGGTTATACTCGGTAAGTCCAACCGTGAGGTTTCAAAACGCGCATATACTCTTCTTAACCGACTTGAAAAGGAAGACGAGTATGACGTAGGCTACCTTATATATTCCGACGGCTCTTCAATTGCCATAGCCTACGAAGAGGACAGATACCACACCGATATGGCGGCTACTCTCGCTGCCGAGTTCTTCTACGATTGGTGCAATGGCAAGGAATACGTTGCCGTGGCGAAAAGCACTATCGGCTCGCTTACCTTTGACGTTATCGAGCGTCAGGAGGAAATTGACGCTGCCGAGAGCGAAGCTCAGTGGAAAATATTCGAGCAGCAGGTAAACAAGCTTGGCGGCGACGGCGCTGCGGTTACAAAGGCTGCAAGAGATTATTATGACAGAGTTTGTACCGATAACGTAATATCCTGGTTTGCTAACCTTTACGACCCCGCAATTGGCGGTTACTATTTCTCTAACGGCTCCCGTAACACTCCCGGTTTCCTTCCCGATGCCGAGTCAACTACTCAGGCGCTGCAGGAGTTCCACTCCTCGGGAATGCTCCGAAAGTACGGAAACAGCTATATTGAAGGTCTCCCCGAATGGTTCAGAAGCCAGATCGTAGCCTTCTTAAAGAGCCTTCAAGACCCCGAAACCGGATATTTCTATCACCCTCAATGGTCTAAAGAAGAGGTAAACGCTCATCTTTCCAGAAGATCGAGAGATATGACAAAGTCCTGCTCTATTCTTAAATCTTTAGGCTCTGCTCCTACATACGATACTCCTTCGGGAACTAAGGGCGACGGTATAAAGTGGGACGGTACAAGAGTTGACGAGGTTGTAGCTCCCAGCTCTATGACAACAAGACTTTCCTATTCCAATAAGTCTCTTGCGGTATCTAAGGTTGTACCCACAGCCTCTGTTGCCGTAGCTGCCCATCTTCAGAATGATAGGACCTTCAAGGCGTATCTTGACGAGCAGGCTTCTCTTAATGCTGCAGGAAAGCGTTCCTTCTACGCTATCGGTAACGAGATAGGCTCTCAGGTTTCCGAGATTAAGAAGAGAGACGAAACTCTCAAAAAGGAAGGACTTAACTTTGATTCTAACGGAAATGAATATTCTCTCGGAGATATACTTATAGAGTGGTACACCGAGCATCAGGATAAGGAGACCGGTCTTTGGGATAAGGGCGTAAACTACGACGCAACCAACGCTCTTCTTAAAATCGTAGGTACTTTTGATGAATTCGGATACATATTCCCCAATGCCGAAAAGGCGCTGCAATCCTGTCTTGTTATGGCGGTTTCCGATGATGAAGCGCTGACGGTATGTTACGTTTACAATATCTGGTTTGCTATTGAAGAGCTGATAACCAGCGTAAACAAGTATTCAAACTCGGCAGCCGAAAAGGAGTACGCTAACTCTGTTAGAAAAACTCTTCTTGAAATGGCTCCCGAAGCTATAAAGATTTCTGCTGAAAAGCAGCTTCAGTTCAAAAAAGAAGACGGTTCATTCTCCTTCAGTAAAGATGGAAACTGTATAACCAGCCAGGGTATGCGAGTAGGTATTCCCGGTGACGGTGACGGCGACGTAAACGCAACTATTATCTGTCTTGGCGGTACTATTAACAGATGTCTTAGAACTATGGGTCTTGAGCAGTATGCTCCCGGCTTCTTCACCGAGGCGGACAGACTCAGATATATCGCAATACTTGAGGAGCTTGGCCCTGTTATCAAGGACGACGTTGATGTGCCTATCGATTACGATGATTTCGACGACGAAAGCGTTGGCAGCGCTCCCCAGAATATTACCTGCGATAACCTTAAGGGCGGTACTTTCGTTGTTGCAGACGACCCCATGCCCGACGTATCCGGAGACAAGGCTTTGAAGTTCGTCAATAAGGCGGGCGATTATGAAGCAGTTCAGGTTTCCAGCCAATCGGGTGCTCTTACCGCAACCTGTTTCGTATTTGAAACCGATTTCTTCGTTGAATACAGCAGCGAAAAGGTAACCTTTACTCAGTTCTATCTTCAGGACGCGGTATATATGATAAATGTTGTCGAAGAAAACGGCAAAATGAAGCTGGTTGAGACCTCGGCTACAAGCTGGTCGCTCTCAAAGCAGCAGGATCTTGGCGTAAGACTTAACTTCGGCCAGTGGCACAACATAAAAATTCAGTATTTCGTAGGCGACCACGATACAGTTCGTATTAAGGTATTTATCAATGAAGAGCTTATTGCCGTAACCGATAACTACTTTGATAAGACCGGCGAAAAGCTTACCGGCGTAGGTACGCCCAAGGACAGAATGGACTTTGTAAACATTATCGGTCTTACAAGCGCTGACGTAAGTATGTATCTCGATAACATCGCCTGCTACAAGACCGCAGAGATTTATAAGCCTATTCCCGCAAACCAGAAGCAGCCTCCCATTAACGTCGACCCTCCCGAACGTGACCTCGTTGTTCACGATTTCGAGGACAACAAGCTTTCCGATGAATTTACCGTTAACTCAAACGGCGCTTCCGTTTCTCTTGAATCGGTAGACGGTGACGGTGTTCTTAAGGTTGGCGCGACCGCAAACGGAGCGACTCCCTCTGTTATAACTCTTCCCATAAATCTCAGATTCGGTAAGGCAAGATGCGTGGTGCTTGACACCTACGTTACCGTAAGCGAAGATGCTTCGGGAACTCTGCAGCGTATCTGGTTTGCCGACACATTGATTAAACAGAATCCTCTCGCTTGCTTCGATATTGCCGTAAAGGAAATAGGCGGTGAGAAGTACGTTGTTCTCGTTGAAGCTCCTTCGGGCAACCCCAAAGCTGCAATCGACGGAATTGCAATTCCTCTCGGTGATGAATTCCACCTCAGA
This sequence comes from Eubacteriales bacterium, assembly GCA_045636445.1. GTDB lineage: Bacteria > Bacillota > Clostridia > Oscillospirales > CAG-272 > UBA1740. The sequence continues at coordinate 17,267 of JAZTXO010000123.1, forward strand.
ATGGAATATTACGAGCAGGAAACTATGACTCTCATTTACGTAAACGATAAGCTTGTCGGACTCAGCAATGCGACTTGTCCCAATGCGGTTAAGTATTCTGCCGGTGCGCTCTATATGGAGGGTGTTGCAGGCGGTACGGGAAGCATAGTCTTTGATGACTTCATCTTTGAAAAGGATGTTATCAGCTTTGAATCTTCATCTTCCGGCGACACCGACCGAGTTGTAAACGGATTTGACTCTATTCCCGAGGGCGGTGAGCTTTCCGGAGGAGCAAACATTACCGACGGTCAGGCTAATCTCGGCTCTCTCGGAGCTTCTATAAAGCTTCCTGTCCTTGAAAGAAATGAAGTAAATACCTCGCTTGAATTTACTACCGACTTTATTTACAAATCAGGCAAAGGCTCTTACGTATTCACCCTTCTCTCCGAAGAGGGTACGGAAATTATTGCCGTTGAAATGGTTGTTGACGGTAATATCGCAGAGTTCTATGAGTATTACGAGGGCGGCAGAGGCGTGCAGATAGGCTACGCTTCCTTGCGTGATTATAGCTTCAAGCTTCGTATGAATTATTATTATAATGAAGCAATCTGCAACATTTTCATCGGCAGCGCACCCATAGCTAAAACCTCTCTTACCTGGCTTCATAACAGAGAAGGACTCGTTCCCGCATACGTTGAGCTTTCTCAGTTATCCGCCAACGTCAGCGCTGCAATAGATAACACTGTTGCGGAAAAGACACTTGCTCTTTATACTGCAATCACTCCCGAAAATGCTCTGACAAAGCCCTCTGCAAAGCCTGTCGAGGACTTCGAAGAAATAAGCTTTGGAAACTTCCCTCCGAACATTACCTCTTCGCTTTCAAGCAGTGCATCTGTTGCTGTAAAGGCTATGATAAACGGCAGTAACGTTTCGAAATATCTTGCCTTTACGACAAAACCCGGCTCTAACGATTCGGTAACGTTTAATATGGCAGATTCTTCAAAGCTTCAAGGCGCTAAAGTTGCCGTATTTGAAGCGGATATGATGTTTAATGCTAATAAGGGCGAGAAGAAGAACGGTGTTGAGCTTTACTTAAGAAACGGCTCGGATAAAAACGCCAATAAGTTCTCGATTTATTCTCAGCCTGATGACAAAATAACAGTCAGCGACTACTTAAACTCAAAGGGCAAAGCAAGCTACACGGGCGCGTGGCCTGTCGGCAACGGTGAATTTTTCAAGCTTCGAGTTGAATATATCCCAACCGACACAGACGTTAAGATTAACTTCTTCATAAACGGCGAGTACGTTGGTAAAAGCTTGATTTTCGTTCCCGAAGATAAACCCTATTCGGCAGAAGAAATTACCAGAGTTGTATTCTACGTTAACAACGCTTTGGATGCAACCATCTACTTTGATAACGTTAGCTTCTACCAGACTAACGACGCAACCTACGTTCCCAGCCGTGACCCCGGCGAAAACTTTATGCAGGGCGGTCTTACCTACGAGGGTATGACGAGCGTTTGGGCGGATATCGACAAGGGCGGAACTTCAAAGGAGCTTCCTCTTGACGACAAGCTCATCGTTCGCAATACCTCCGTTATGGCAACGGCAATCGATGCAAAAAATCCCTATCTCGCATTCTTCAGCGATAATCTCGGTACGGGTGCTCTCTTCGGTAAGCAAAATAACGATATGATGGGCGAAATGTACCTGAAAAATCTTGGCGGCGTAGGCAATTGCTACGTGTTTGACACTCAAATGCAGCTCGGAAATGTGGAAGGACTTCAGGGCAACGGCTCAAAGTGGCTGCTCCGCCTTGCATTCGCTGACGGTTACCGCAACGTAAGAAGCGTTGCAATGCCTAATCTTTACGCTTCCTTCGATATTCTTGCAAACGACGACGGAACGTTTGCCATAGGCAATAAAACCGTATCCGGTGACGCTTGGATAAACCTCACTATCGAATACTACCCCGATTCTTACGCTCTCGTAGCTTACGTTGACGGTGAAGTAGTTGCGGTACAGAGAGTTGAAGGAAAGCTTGAAAACTTCAAGAGAGTTGCATTCTTCCTTCGTGAAGAGGCTTCTCTTGCAGAAATTAAGCTTGATAACACCTCGGCTTACGTTACGGAAAAGGCTTTCAAACAGACTCTTCCCAATGATACGAAGGACTCACTTGCAGAGGTTCTTCCCGTTAAAGGCGGCGCAAATGGCATAGTAGTCGTAATTCACGACGACGGTGACCTTGAAAGCTGCTCCACTCTCGACAAGCTTTACTTCAAGTACGGCCTTCGCGGTGACGTTGCAATGATAGTAAACAGAGTTTATGACGAGGCTACCGGCACAGTAAAAACCGACATAGCTTCCAAGTGGCAGCAGCTTCTTAACACAGGAAGATGGAGCGTTGTTAACCACTCCTACACTCATACAGCCTACGGCTCCGAAGTAAACGGAGAGTTCGTAGTTGACGAAGAAAAACTCATTAAAGAAATTATCACCTCTGGCGAGCTTCTCAGAGCAATATTCCCAAGCGAAGAAGTTCTTGCTTACGCATATCCCGGCTTCGGCGCTCTTAATACTGCTCACGGTGACAGACTCTACGACCTTGCGAGAACTCTTATACGTCAGTATTACGTTGTTGCTCGTGAAATGGCAGGTGGCTCTGTTGAGCTTGGCGACGAGATTTGGGAATTTATTTCCTCCGAGTCTATGGCTACAAACCGTGTAAACGATACTATCAAGAGAATTGAGGAAGCGGCAGACGGTGGTATGGCTGTTCTCTTCACTCATAAGGTTGGAGCAGGCGGTGATATTACCGCTGAAGCAATGGAACAAATTCTTGCGGCTCTTGCGCAAAAGGTTGAAGCAGGCGAGGTTTGGAACGCTCATCTTCAAGATGCGGCTCGTTACCGCAGAGAAGCAGAGTGTGCGACCGTCTCTTCCACCCTCCAAGGCGAAAATATCCTAATCACTCTGACCGATACACTTGAAAATTCGATATTTAATATCGCTCTTACCGTAAAGGTAAAGGTTGACTCTACTTGGGAAGCGGTTAAGATTACCCAGGGAAGTGCGGTATCCTATGCGGTTGCTAAAGACGGATATATCCTTGCGGATATAATTCCCGACGGCGGCGTTGCAACGGTAACCAAGATAGCTCTTTCCGAAGTTCCAACCCCCACACCCGAAACACCTATACCCAGTCCCGACCTCGGCTTTGACAACAACGAGGAAGAGGGCGGCGACACCCCCGGTGGAACAACACCTCCCACAGAGGACGGTGAAGAGCAAGAACCCGAAGTTCCCACTCCCACACCTCCAAAAGACGAAACGTTTGATGACATTGGAGAGATTCCTAAAAATCCCGACGATGCAGGGACTGACGACGCATTCGGCTGGACCTAATTTTTAAGCGGTGAATTTTGGTGAATTTGTTCCGTTTTTCGACTAACTCGACGTAGGTAACTACGCCTTCGGTCGAAAGAACGAAAAAATTCCCTCAAAATTCCCTCGCTTAAAAGGCGGGTATACGCTTTCGGTCGAAAGAACGAAAAAAATCCCGCGGGATTCCCTCGCTTAACATACTTTTTGGTGATATTGGCCGTTTGCTCCCACTCGCACAAGATAACTACAGCGTCGGGTCGCAAAGCAACCAATCTCACTCAAAATTCCCTCGCTTAAAAGGCGGGTATACGCTTTCGGTCGAAAGAACGAAAAAATTCCCGCGGGATTCTTTCGCAAAAAGTAAAACAAACGCAAAAAAGCCGAAATATGCTAATAATTGTTTGCAAAAATCGGCTTTTAGATAAAAAAACAACCCTTTGACGATAAACGAAAGGCAAAAAAATGAATACAAAAGAAATGCAATGGAAGCGTCTGTCCGAAGAAGTAAATCGCAAAGGCGGTGACGGTGAAGCTTTTGTTGCCGCAATGAAGGAACAGTACGCTATTCATTCAAGAAAGGTGCTTGAATGGCTTGCAGGCCTTTACGACCCTAACATTGGTGGATTTTACTATTCCAATTCCGCAAGAGATAACGAGTTTGCGGAATTAAAAGGGGAAAAGGGAAGACTTCTCCCCGATATTGAATCAACAAATCAGGCTCTCGGATTTCTTGAGTCCTGCTGCTTCTACAAGGAGGGCGATTACAGCCGTCTCCCCGAAGAGATGCGAAATAAGATTAAAGAATTTGTTTGCTCTCTTGAAGACCCAAGCGACGGCTTTTTCTACCATCCTCAATGGGGCAAGAACATAACCGACAACCGTCGCGGCAGAGACCATATGTGGGCAAACGAGATCCGCTCGAATCTTCATTTTGATTTCCCTTATCCCACAGCCGAGGAAAGACTTGCAAAAATTTCCGAAAATATTTCAAAAGGCGAAGACGTGGCTTACGAGTTCCCCGAGCATCTTAAATCAAAAGATGCCTTTGTAAAATATCTCAACGCTCTCGATTGGAAGCAAAAGGCATATTATTCGGGCAATCTTATTTCCGCGCAGGTCAGCGTTATAAAGGCGTCGGGATTAGACAAGGTTGCGGTTGACTACCTTAACAGTATTCAAAACAAAGAAAACGGAATGTGGGGCGAGCGTACCGGCTACGATGCGGTAAACGCTCATATGAAGATAAGCTGCTTCTACGAGTATAGCGGAAACATTATTCCCAATGCATCAAATGCGGTTGACACCATACTCGACACACTTTGCTCCGATATTCCCACCGAAACGGTATGCTGGCAGTATAACACCTGGTACTCAATTCAGAATATTCTCAAAAATCTTCGCAAATTTGGCGGTGAAGAGGGCAACAGAGAGGCTGATGAGATAGTTAAAAAGGTTATAGCAAGAGCTGCCGAGGGTGTAAAGGCAAACATTTTAAAGGTTAAGAGATTTATGAAGCCTGACGGCTCTTGCTCCTACACTCCGCCTGAGTCCGCTTGCACCTCTCAAGGTGCGTTGGTTGCTATCCCTCATACAAACGAGGGTGACGTAAACGCAACCTGCATCAACGTTTTCGGCACAATAAACCGAATGTATCTTGCAGCCGAGCTTGGAGATTTCGTCGTACCTATGTTTGACGATAGCGACTGGGAGTTCTTCCTTGACTGTCTCCATAGAGCAAAGGAGAAATACTATGCAAAATAAAGATATGCTATGGCAACGTCTTTCCGATGAGGCAACCAAAAAAGGCGGAAGCGGCGATGATATTGTTGAAGCTTATAAATATCTCTACTCGGTTCATTCCGACAAAATTTTAACCTGGCTCGGTGGACTTTTCGACTCGAAAATAGGCGGATTTTATTACTCAAACTCCGCAAGAGACAACGAATATCAGGAAATTGACGGCGTAAAGCACTATTTTCTTCCCGATATTGAGTCAACCAATCAGGCAACCAACCTTTTGCAAAGCGCCGGTGTAATAAAGGAGTTTTCCGAGTTACCCGAATGGATGCGAAAGAAAATGGCAGAGTTTAACTGCTCGCTTCAAGATCCCGACGACGGATTTATCTACCATCCCCAATGGGGAAAAAACATCAGCGACTCCCGCAGAGGCAGAGATATGATGTGGTCTATTGCTATGGAAGAAAAGTTCAACTTCAAGCTTCCTTACAAAACTGCGGTAGATAGGCTGAAAGAGGGAAACGAAAACCTCGACAAAAAGGAAGAACTTATAAAAAATCTTCCCGATTACCTAAAATCAAAAGAAGCCTTTATCAAATATCTCGAGTCATTTGACTGGGATATGAAAGCATACCCTGCCGCAAACACCATTTCCGCGCAGTATTTGCAAATAGCGGCGGCAGGACTTGACAAGGTTGCTTACGAGTTCGTTAATTCTATACAGAATCCCGACGGAACTTGGGGCAAACTTAAAGGCTATCACGCAGTAAATGCAATTTTAAAGCTTGGCTCGGTTTACGACAACAATCCCTTGCCCAATCCTTTGGGAGTTGCAAATGCAGCTATGGATTGTATCACTCTTGACGAGCCGGTCGGAACTGTTTGTTGGCAGTACAACGCTTGGTTCTCTCTTCGCAACGTTATCGGAAATCTCAGAAAGTTCGGTGACAACAAAACCGCTGACGGCATAGTAGCTGAGATTTTAAGAAGAGCTCCCGCAGGCATTATCTCAACGGCAGAGAAGGTAAAAACCTTCGTCTGCGACGACGGCTCGTATTCTTACACTCCCGACAGATCAAGTAGCACCTCTCAAAGCTCAAGAGTATCTCTCGGACTTAAAGAGGGTGACGTTAACGCAACGGTCATCAACTGTCCCAGCGTTATACGCAATTCCTTGAAGGCTTTGGAGCTTGAAAGCCTAATCGTTCCCATCTTCGGTGACGATGCTTTCGAAAAATTCCTCTCGGCAGTAAAACACTGAAACATACAATTAAAAAGGAAAGGAGCGAAAAAGAATGAACAAAAAATTACCCTATGACAAAGCGGAAATTGAGCTTTTAATCCTAAACTCCAACGACGTAATAGCTACCTCCGGTACATGGGACGGTCCTCTTGACGGAGAAAATGATGAATCGTCATCCGACAACTTTGGTTGGACTTAATTTTAAATGGAACTTCGGTCGAAAGAACGAAAAAATCCCTAGAAATTCCCTCGCTTAAACGGGCGAGATGCGAATCACTAAAAATCTCCCATACTAATCTAAAAGCAAATTTTTATTTACATAATAACGTTTTTTCTGAAAGGAAAACAATGATGAAAAGAAATGCTAAAATATTAACATTTGCTCTTGCGCTTGTAATGCTTCTTTGCCTTTCGACAGGCTTCGTATCAAGTGCAGAGACCGCAGCTCCCGAGGTAGTTGCAAAAAACGTTAAGGTAGACGGTAACTTCTGCCTTATGTTCGCAGTTGATCCCGATACAGTAGCGGGCGATGACGTAACTCTTAAGGTTTACGCACAAGCTCCCGCAGAGGGCATCTCCCCCATT
>JAZTXO010000124.1:0-85442 GCA_045636445.1 Eubacteriales bacterium
TAGTTGGAGAAGTAGGGGGTGCCGTACTTGGAGGTCATCTCGAACAGCAGCTGGTTATTCTGGGTCTCAGACCAGTCGAAGTCACGGGTAATAGAATAGGTAGGAATGGGATACTGGAATCCTCTGCCGTTTGCGTCACCCTCAATCATAGTCTCGATGAAGGCGCGGTTAACCATATCCATTTCCTTCTTACAATCCTTGTACTTGAAGTCCATTTCCTTACCGCCTACGATGCAGTTAAGCTCTGCCAAGTCGTTAGGAACAGTCCAGTCAAGGGTGATGTTGGAGAAGGGAGCTTGAGTACCCCAACGGGAGGGAGTGTTTACACCGTAAACGAAGGACTCAATGCACTTCTTTACTGCGTCATAGGAGAGGTTATCTACCTTAACGAAGGGAGCAAGATAGGTATCGAATGAGGAGAATGCCTGCGCTCCTGCCCACTCGTTCTGCATAATACCGAGGAAGTTTACCATCTGGTTGCAGAGAGTTGCAAGGTGCTTTGCGGGAGCAGAGGTGATTTTACCTGTTACACCGCCAAGTCCCTCTTGGATAAGCTGCTTTAAGGACCAACCTGCGCAGTATCCGGTAAGCATAGAGAGGTCGTGAATATGAATGTCGGCATTTCTGTGAGCGTTTGCGATTTCGTCGTCGTAAACCTCGCTGAGCCAGTAGTTTGCGGTTATAGCGCCGGAGTTGTTAAGAATAAGACCGCCTACGGAGTAGGTAACGGTGGAGTTTTCCTTAACACGCCAGTCGGTAACCTTAACGTAGCTGTCAACGATGGACTTGTAGTCAAGAACTGTGGACTTAACGTTACGGAGCTTTTCTCTCTGGCGACGGTAAAGGATATATGCCTTTGCAACGTCGTCGTATCCTGCCTGAACAAGAACAGACTCAACAGAGTCCTGAATGTCCTCAACTGAAATATGTCCGTCCTTAATCTTAGGCTCGAAGTTAGCGGTAACCTTAAGGGCAAGGAAATCAATAATATCCTGGGTGTAGTTTCTTTCCTGAGCGTCAAAAGCCATAGTGATAGCTTCGGAAATCTTCTTTATGTCAAAATCAACGATTTTGCCATCTCTTTTAATGACTGTATACATTTTGTTTTCCTTTCTTTGATTGTTTATAATAAATTTTTTTTGCTCGAATTTGGTGCCCTTATAGCATACCACAAATAATAGTATTTGTCAACACCTAAAACACAAAATATTGAGATTTTTTCATTTTTTTGCACAATATCTAGGCTCGGGCGACAAATTTTATGCAACAATGACAAATATAGCGTTTCTGCCTTAAAATAACTTAAAATCTCAAAATTCGACGAAAAAAACGAAAAAATCGGCAGCCAAAAACTTAAAATGTAAGCCTTGGTTTGCCGATTTTAAAAATCTACCTTTTAATATATATTGTAGTTTACAAAAAGTGGAATTCTAATTTCTAATTTCTCATTTTGCTAACGCTTTTTGCGTTGGCAAGACATTTCTAATTTAACATTTTTCGTTTAACATTTCACAGCTTCTTTATTTTATTTACGCAATTGATGCAAATTTTCAGCTCCTTGTTAAGTTCCCCCTGCTTTTTACAAAGAATACACGTAAAATCGGCTGCTGTTATATAAAAGCCGTCCTCTTTGAGATACATTTTTACCTGCGAATTTTTGCCAATTCCGATTTTTCGTCTGAAATTCATCGGTATTACCACCCGCCCGAGATTATCAACCGTTTTTTCAACTCCGCCCTCTGATTTTTCCAAAATTTCACCTCAAATTATCAATTTTATATAAATATGATAACACTTTGTTTGTATAAAGCCAAGAGAAAAACCTATATAATGTTATCAAAATGTTTTCGAGGTGTTATTATGGCCACCAATAAAATACAAACAGGAATAAGATTCGAGCCGGAGCTTCTTTACAAGATAACCAAGATAGCAAAGCACAACAAGCGTTCCTTAAACGCACAGCTTGAATATCTTGCCCAGTGCTGCGTTGAGCAATTTGAAAGTGCTAACGGTGAAATCCCGATTGACGAAAACGAGTTATACAACAAATAATATTTGCAAAGCAGGAAATTGAAAGCTATGATTGCCTTTGGCAAGTTATGACGTGCTTCGCAGAGTTACAAGAGACCTCGTCTCGTTTAAAGTTAAAAAGAGCTATCCTTACGGACAGCTCTTTTTTCAGCCTCTTTTTTCTGCTTTTGGAATATATTTTTTCAGTATATTCGTTAATTTTTCCATTTCCTCGTGGGAATAGCCGGAGTAGCCGTTTTCGATAAGGTCGCCGGAATCGACAAAGGTTTGGAGGAAGAATTTTTCCTCACCCGAGAGCCATTTTCCGATGTTTTCTATATCCCTCTCGCTATGCAGCTCTTTTACGACGGTGGTGCGGAACTCGAAATCGACCTTTCCGTTCATAAGGATTGCCGCGCTTTCGGCTATTGGTGTGGGGTCGAAGTTCGAAATCCCTACGGTTTTTGCATAACTTAAGGGAGAATTTTTTATATCCATAGCAACGTAGTCCACAAGTCCCTTGTCAATAAGGCTCTGCAAAACCTCGGGGCGAGTGCCGTTGGTATCAAGCTTTACAAGGTAGCCTATATCCTTTATTCTGCCGAGAAAATCGGCAATATTGGGATAAAGGGTTGGTTCGCCGCCGCTTACGCAAACGCCCTGGAGTCTTCCCCGTCTTGATTCAAGAAAGGCGAAAAATTCCTCGTCGGAAATAGTTTCACCGAACTTTTCGGGAATTACGAGAGATGCGTTATGGCAAAAGGGGCAACGAAGATTGCAGCCGCCAAGAAATACGGTTGCGGAGACAACGCCCGGAAAATCAAGGAGAGTTAATTTTTGAAGTCCTTTTATCATATTATTTCATCCTCATCCACCAACTCCGTTGGTCCCCCTTCCCCTATCTTGGGGAAGGCTTTTGGAAAATCAAGGAGAGTTAATTTTTGAAGTCCTTTTATCATATTATTTAGCCTACACGCTCTTCAAGGTACTTGCAAACGTCACCGACGGTCACAAACTTTATAATTTCCTCGAAGCGGAAGCCGAAGGCTTCCTCGATTTCAAGAGACATCATCATCATAGAAAGAGAGTCAAAGGCAAGGTCGTCGACGAGTCTTGTTTCAAGAGTAACCTCGTCCATATTCACTCCGGGTACTACGTTTTTAAGAATTTCCTTTAATTTATCAAGCATTTTTAATACCTCACATATTTGCTGTAATTATATCGATTTAAGGTAAGCACGGCGACGTTTGTGCTGTCTTGCGGTAAAGTGCTTCCATTGTGCCATAACGGCAGTATTTGTTTCAAGGTTAAGGTTGGTTTCGCATTTTTCAACCTCACCGCTTGAGAGTTTTTCAACCATAACGTTTATTATGGCTGCGTTAAGTCCGGAATTTTGATATTCGGGAAGAATTGCAATAAGAGCCAGGTCGTAGCATTTCGGCTTTCTTAAAATTTTAAGAAGCTTTATAATCGCTCCGGGTGTCAGCCTGCCGCCGCTTTTTTTCAATGCATCACCGATTGCGGGACAGCCAAGACCGAAGGCAACGACTCTTTCGTTTTCGTCACAGATACAGATAAAGCAATCCTTTTTGATTATAAGTCCGAACTGCTCGATTATCTCGTCTCTTTGCTTCATTGTAATCGGAACTGTGCCGTAAAGCTTCGAGTAGCACTCGTCAACGCAAACGAATGCGTCGTGCATATATTTTTTTATGTATTTCGAATTGGAAATGCCCTTTGTTTCGGCAATATGGAGCTTGTTTATTTCAAGGGAACGGGCGGCAACCTTTGCAAGCATTTCGTTTTTCACCTTGGGTGCGGTAAGCTCAAACTCTAACCAATCCACCTCTTTTTCAAGTCCTGCGGCTTCGCAGAGCTTTCCGTAATACTCGTAGTTGTACTGCTCTTCAAAGGTGTTGTTTTCCTCAAATCCCTCAATGAGAAGTCCCTCGCGGTCGAGGTCGTTATAGCCTAAAGGGCCGCACATTTCGGTCATTCCCTTTTCTCTTCCCCATTTTTCAACGGCGGCAAAGAGAGCTCCCGAAACCTCGGTGTCGTTTATAGAATCAAACCTTGTAAATCTTACTCTTTTGGTATCGTGAAGTCTGTTATAGGTCTTTTGAACTATGCCTTGTATTCTGCCGACCGTCTTGCCGTCTTTTTCGGCAAGGAAGAAAACCGCATCGGCTTCCTCGGTGCAGCCGCCCGATTTTAGCAGCTTTTTTTCGTCGGAATACATAGGCGGAACAAAGGAATAAACACCCTTATAGAGTCTTAAGGGGAAGTTTATAAACTCCTTTTGGTCCTTTTTTGTTTTAACCTCTCTGACGTTTATCATAAATTCTCCAAATTTAAAATTGTCTTATAGGTTTTACGGCAAGTCCATCGTCAAAGCGTCTTACCTCGCCAAGAGCAAAGAAGCCGTTCTCTCCGTAAATGCGGAAAAGCTGTCCTGCCTCGGCTGAAAGTCCTATTTTTTTAAGGTATATTTCAAGTCCCGATTTGGCAAGTCTTGCAAAAAACGGGGGAAGTTCTAACTTCGGGTACTTTTCAAAGACTTTTTCGGTGGGAAGAAGCCTTTTTAGCCTTTCCTCGCCCTCAAGGCTTTCAAGGTCGGTAAGAGTTATTGCGTCCTCAAGAGTAAATCCCGACGCGCTTGCTCTGCAAAGAGTTTTCATAACTCCGCCGCAACCCAGCATTTTGCCTATGTCGGCGCAGAGCGTGCGGATATACGTACCCTTTGAGCATTTTACGTCAAGGGAATATTCCCTCTCGTTTATTTTTTTTACCGAAAGAGAAAGTATATTGACTTTTCTCGGCTCTCTTTCTATGGTTACGCCCTCTCTTGCAAGGTCGCAAAGCTTTTTACCGCCTACTTTAAGGGCGGAATACATTGGGGGCGTTTGAAGATATTCGCCCACAAAGCTCTCTGTAACCCGCAACACCTCATCTTCGGTGGGAACAGCGTCGCTCCGAGAAAGTTCAGAGCCGGTCACGTCCTCCGTATCGGTTGTAACACCGAGAAGAAGCGTTGCTCGGTAGTGCTTATCCGAGGAGAGCATAAACTCGCTGGCTTTCACCCCTCTGCCCACAAGCACTGGCAAAACTCCCGTTGCCATAGGGTCGAGAGTGCCGGTATGCCCTGCCTTTTGCACTCCGAGAAGTCTTTTCACTCTGTTTACAACAGCCTGAGAGGTAAGTCCCTCTTCCTTATTAATAATAATTATGCCGTCGGTCATAAAAAATTGCTCCGTTTTTTTAAAAAACAGCTCGTTTTTTGTCATTTCTATTACATTCTATCATATATCGTCTCCGATTTCAATAAAAGTCTTGCAAAAAGTTTTTAAATGTGTTAAAATACAAGCAAAATCAGCCTATGAAAGGATTTTTTTATGAAAGCAGTAGTAACAGTAACAGGTAAAGACAAGGTTGGTATCATAGCTATGGCCAGTGCCGAATGCGCAAAATTCGGTGTTAATATAGTTGACATAAGCCAGACGGTTATGAAGGAATATTTTGCAATGATTATGCTGGTGGAGCTTGGCGGTATGACAGCGTCATTCTCGGATTTTGCAGACGAAATGAAAAAGGCGGGCGAGAGCCAGGGCGTTGACATTCACGTTATGCACGAGGACATCTTCAACGCAATGCACAGAATCTAAGGGGTAAAGCCATGCTTAATACTAACGACATTTTAGAAACTATAAATATGATACAAAAGGAGCATCTTGACGTAAGAACGGTCACTATGGGTATTTCCCTTTTCGACTGTATTTCCGACGACCCTGCAAGGCTTGAAGAAAAAATTTACGACAAGATTACACGCTCGGCAAAGAACCTTGTTTCGGTTTGCTCCGAGCTTGAGAGAACCTTTGGTATTCCTATTGTAAACAAAAGAATTTCGGTAACTCCCATTTCCTATATCGGCGCAGGACTTTCTCCCGACGGCTTCGTAAGACTTGGCAAGGTGCTTGAGAGGGCGGCTATGGAGCTTGGAGTAAACTTTATCGGCGGATTTTCCGCCCACGTTCAAAAGGGCGCTATCAAGGGAGCTGAAAATCTTATTGAAGCTATTCCCCAAACTCTTACCGAAACCACGAGAATATGCTCCTCGGTAAACGTTGCCACCACTAAAGCGGGTATAAATATGGACGCTGTAAAGCGTATGGGCGAGATTATAAAGGAAACCGCATATCTCACAAGAGACCGCGACTCTATCGGCTGCGCAAAGCTCGTTGTTTTTGCTAACATTCCCGAGGACAACCCCTTTATGGCAGGCGCGGTACACGGAATGGGCGAGCCGGATACGGTTATCAACGTTGGCGTCAGCGGCCCGGGCGTTGTTGCGGCGGCTATTAAGGAAGCCGGCGATTGCGACTTCTCTACCCTTGCGGAAACGGTAAAAAAGATTGCCTTTAAGATTACAAGAGTCGGTCAGCTTATTGCGGCAGAGGCGGCAAAGAGACTCGGCACTCCTTACGGCATCGTTGACCTTTCTTTAGCTCCCACTCCTGCGGCGGGCGACTCGGTTGCGGAAATACTTGAAAATATGGGACTTGAACGCTGCGGCACTCACGGCACAACTGCGGCTCTTGCGCTCCTTAACGATGCGGTAAAGAAGGGCGGAGTTATGGCGTCTAACCACGTTGGCGGTCTTTCGGGAGCGTTTATTCCCGTCTCCGAGGACAGAGGTATGATAGAGGCTGCCGAAATAGGCACTCTTACCCTTGAAAAGCTCGAAGCTATGACTGCGGTTTGCTCTGTCGGTCTTGATATGATTGCAATTCCCGGCGACACTCCGGCATCTACGATTTCGGGCATTATTGCCGACGAAATCTCTATCGGCGTTGTGAACACCAAGACCACAGCGGTAAGAGTTATTCCCGTTTGGGGCAAGGGCGTTGGCGAGTCGGCTGAATTCGGCGGACTTTTAGGCTACGCTCCCATTATGCCTCTTAAGGGCGAGAGCTGCCAGAGATTTATCGACAGAGGTGGCAGAATCCCTGCTCCTATTCATTCCTTAAAGAACTAATCTTATGATCGATATAGCTCAAAACCTGCTAAATCTGCGCCGCGAGTGCGGTATGACGCAAAAGGAACTTGCCGAAAAGCTGGGCGTCAGCTTTCAGACGGTTTCAAAGTGGGAAAGGGGCGTTTGCTGCCCTGATATAGCCGCAATACCGCTTTTGGCGGATATATTCGGCACTACCACCGACGCAATTTTCGGCTACTTGCCAAAAGAGCCTAACCGAACCTATTATTCAAAGCTATATAAGGACGATTCCTACTATTGGGGAATTTTGCCTAACAGCTTTTGCTATACCGTTCTTGAAAAATATCCGCCAACCCGCCGCCTAAAGCTTCTTGAAATCGGCTGCGGCGAGGGCAGAGATGCGGTGTTTTTTGCCCGTAACGGCTACGAGGTGTCGGCTTACGACGTTGTGAGCGAAGGAGTAAACAAAGCAAAGCAGCTCGCTTCGCTCTGCAACGTTTCTCTAAACGCCTTTACCTCGAATATGCTTCTTTTTGACCCGGAGGAAACCTACGACGTTCTTTACTGCGCAAGATCGCTTCAATACGTTCCAAGGGATATGCGAGAAGAATTCTTTGAAAAATACAAAAAACGCACGAACCCCGGCGGAGTTCACGCGTTTATGGTTATGGTAGACAAGCCCTCGGTAGGAATAGCTCCCGACGAGGATATTAAGGTAAACCATTTTAAATCCGGAGAAATTTTCACCTATTACAACGATTGGAATATAATTTTGCTTGAAGAAAAAATTATTGACTGCAATTCCTCCGGAGTCCCCCACAAGCACTGTATAAATTTAATGATGGCTGTTAAACCGTAAGGTCAACAGCCATTTTCTTTTTTTATTTTTCTATACGGAGCTTTACGTGCATAACGTTCACCCTGCAAGCCTCGTAAACCTCGGAATACTGAACGAGAAGGAAGTTGCCCCGCTCGTCTTTAAGATTTAAATTGTTGGAATAGTGGCAGCTGCCGTGAACCTCGCTGAAATAAGTGCCCTCATCCCAGGTATAACCGTCAAGGGAGGTATAGAACACAAAGCCCGAATGATTCTCGGCGCGGGCGTGGAGCACGTACACTCCGTCTATCAGGGCAGTTTGGGGATTTCTTGCCGCATATTTAACGTAGCAAGGCTTGCAAATTTCCCACGTTACGCCATTGTCGCGGCTTACCGAATGGCTTAATTCGTGCTCGTTTGCCTCGTTATAGGCGTAAGCGTGAAGAACGCCTTCCGTGTCAAAAAGAAGCGAGCAATATCCGTGGCGACGGGTGGTTTCGTAGGCAACGACAGAACGCTCCTCGAAGCTTTCGCCGTTATCCAGACTGACATAAAGGCGATATACGTGCTCATCGGTCGTTCCGAGGAAGTTTTCGTTACAGTTTATCATAGCGTATATAACTCCGTCTTTGTAAACTACGTCGTACACTCTGCCCTTGTAGGGAATGCATTCGTAAGGCTCAGACCAGCTCATACCGCCGTCGGTGCTGCGTATACACATAGGAGTCATCCACGGCTCGCAAAAACGCGGATCGTTTCTGTGACAGATAGCGACTATCGTTCCGTCATCGGTGGCAACCGCCTTTTCAATCGAGAAGGTATAAATTCCCTCAAGGAAGCAATGCTTCGAGCACTCAAGCTCGTAAACCGGAGAATAGGTTTTTCCGGCATCGTTTGAAATGCGGTATTCTATCCATCCGAAGGGGGTGTGTCCGTTTCCCCAAAGGCCTGCGCAGTTGGAATTAAAATCAATAAAGCTGTTCTCGGCAAAGCGCGCCATAGCGTGAGTCATATGACCGCTTCTTTTTCTTTTTTGGTTGTCTACGTACAACTCCGGCTCTTCAAAAATCACCTTGTATCCGTCGCGAACAATTTCCTTGTAGCTCATTTTGCTCCTCGTTTCTTTATGTTAAAATTCATTTAATTTGGTGAAGAAAATCACGTGTTCTTACAGCGCCGTCGTGTATATAGCCTATATCGCCTCCGGCAAAGAATACGGTAGCTCCGATAGACCGCCAATACTCAAGAAATTCTCCGTCACAGCCGGTCGCAACTCCGAAGGGTTTGCCGCACTCACGCATAACTCTTCCTATTTCGTCATATAACGAAAAGAGTTTCGGGTGCTTTACCTCTCCGATAAGTCCCACAGAGCCGGAAAGGTCGTTAGGGCCTACTATAAAAGCGTCAATTCCGTCAACCGCAGCGATTTCTCTCAAATTGTTCACCGCATCTATATGCTCTATCTGAATAATACGCAGACAGTCGCGGTAGGTCTTTTTTACATATTCCATTTGGGTAATTTCGCCATATTTCAAGGCTCTTTGCGGGCCGTAGCCTCTTATACCTTCGGGAGGATACGAGCAGGCCGCTACCGCAAGCTCTGCCTCTTCCTTCGTTCTCACGTAAGGAAAAATTATTCCTTCAGCACCCATATCAAGCACCGGCTTTGCCATAACGGGATCGTTCCAGGGTATGCGTACCCAGGCGGCAGTTCCGCCGGCTTTTGCCGCAATAAGGTTGTTTACAAGCTGCTCGGCTCTGATTGCAGTATGCTCCATATCTATCCATAAAAGGTCAAATCCGCACTCTGCCATAGCCTCGGTAAGCATCGGCATTCCCGCAAATACGTGTGTTCCGTATAAAACTTCACCGCCTCCAAGCATTTCCCTTATATTCTTCATTTTTAAACTCCTTTTTGTTATCTTTAGTATATCACCCATTAAGACTACAATCAATAACTTTTTTGGCTAATATCTAACAAAAATTCGCTCATAGGTTGAGTCCGGCCGCTTTTATTCCGAAAACTTATCGCAATTTGTCCGCTTTTATTCCAAAAACTTATCGCAAATTGTGACAAAGAGGGCAAAAATCTCGCTGAAAATGCAGAATTTTCCCTCTTTTTTGTATATTTCTGTTTACATTTACCCCTTTCGACAGTCCGAAAGCGACTTTTTTCTTAAGGCTTATATATTAAAATATAGACAAGGCTTTTTAAGAAAGGATTTTTAAAAATGGACAAGATTCTGGACAAGCAAACAAAAAACGAAAAGGCAAAGAGCCAAAGCTTCCTGCAAAGACTTTCAGGCGAGGGAGCAACCTTTGCCCAGGACGCATTCTTCTTTATTCTGGCAATTCTTTTTTCAAGATGTCATCTGCTTTTCGGGGCATATCCTTTGGGTATTGCTCTGCTTTCTCTTCTGCCGAAAAGCGTTATCCCTGCTCTTATGGGAGCTGTGGCGGGAGCTCTTACTCTTGGCAGAGGGGGGATAGTTTTTGCCGCTATATACCTTGTGGTAATTCTTTTGCGTATAATAATTTCTTCGGGGAAGGACAAGAGCTTTTTCGGGGAAGCTTTAATTACGAGAATGTCGGTGGCGGTAATAGGCGGATTTTCGGCTGCTGCCTGCGAAATTATAGTTCGAGGAGTGGAGATGACCTCTGTTTTCTTCGGACTTTGTATGATTTTTCTTTCTCCCCTTGCGGTCTTTTGCCTATCGGGACTATTCGGTGACAAAATCGGACTTTTTACTGTGCTTTCAGCAAAGGAAAATCTTCTTTCCTTAAAGGACAAAGAGGAAAAGGAACGCTTTGACATAATATTTTTTGAAATTTCGGCTCTGGTTTTAGTCTTTCTTACATCACTTTCCCTTGAAAATCTGGTATTTTTCGGCATTTCGGCAGCCTATGTTTTTATTTCGGGAGTTACCATACTTTCGGCAAAGCGTTTCGGAGCATTAAAGGCTATGGCGGTGGGATTCGTTTCGTCCTTTGGTATTGCGGGAATACATTCGGTGTCATTTGCTCTGGCAGGACTTGGAGCAGGCGCGTTTTTCTCTCTCGGCACGGGATACGCTCTTGCGGTGGGATTTATGGCTATTGCCGCTTGGAGCTACTATATGTCCGGAATAGGCGGACTTTTATCTACCGCACCGGAATATCTTATTGCCGCAAGTCTTATTTCTCCGTTCTTAAAGAGCGTGACTCCGCCCGAAAAGGAAGAAATTCCCGAGGAAAAGGACAAAACCGCCCAGGATATGGTGGGTACGGTGGCTCTTTCTTATCAGAAAAAATATTCAAGGAGTCTTGACTCTTTGGAGCTTTCCCTCTCGTCGCTGTCTGCTATAATCAGCGAATATTCTGCGGTAAAAACAAAGCCTTGTTCCGAGGAATTTCGTCCGCTTGTTTTGCAGGTTGCCGAGGAGCATTGCAAAAACTGTACCGGCAGAAAGTTTTGTATGATAGAAAACATCCGCCCCTGCCTTACAAACCTTGACGCTATTACCGAAAAGCTCTCCGCAGGTATAAAAATATGCCCCGAGGACGTAAACGGAGACACCGAGTTTTGCCAAAAGGCGGAGGCTGTTGCCGAAAGCGTTAACGAAAGGGCGGCAAAATTTGAGGAAAACCGCTTTAGAATCAAGGATGCCGACGCAACCGCAGAGGAATACGCCCTGATTTCAAAGCTTATAAACGAGGCAAGATGCCGTGACGAGGAAGAAAGGGCGGTAAACTCTTCTCTTACCGACTCTCTTACAGATGCAATCGAGCGTGTTGGACTCGAAAACGGTATGATACGAGCCTTTGGAGCAAGGCGAAAGCATATAATTCTTGCGGGAGAAGACCCCGATGGCGAAAAAATTTCGTCGCAAAAGCTCCACAGAGAAATTGAAAAGGCAATAGGAGTAAGACTCTCCACTCCCGAATACTTCAAAAAGGGCAAAATGGCTCTTATGGAGTGCGACACCGAAAGAAAATTTGCCGTTGAGTACGCAAAGGCGGCGGCAGCCGGAAATTCGGAGGAGGTTTCGGGAGATACCGTCTGCCTTTTCGAGTCGGGTGACGACTGCTTTTACTCGCTGATTTCCGACGGAATGGGCAGCGGTGAGGTAGCCAGAGACACCTCTCTCTTTGTTTCGAAATTCCTAAGCCGAGCCTTGGATTTCGGAGCTTCAAAGGAAACGGTGCTTCATATGCTGAACTATATTATAAGACGCAAGGGCGACGAATGCTCCGCAACGGTTGACCTTTTCGAATTAGACCTGCTTTCGGGTGAGGCTACATTTATAAAAAGCGGCGCTGCTCCCTCCTTTGTCAAAAGGGGAGACTCCCTTTTCCGTATAAAATCCCAAACCGCCCCTCTCGGACTTATGAAGTCTATTGACACCGAGCGTATCAGGGTTGAAGTGCAGGAGGGCGACTACGTAATTATGCTTTCCGACGGAATTTCCCAGACCATAGAGGACGCTCCCTGGCTTATTGAGCTTATTGCCAACACCCTGCCGAAATCTCCTGCCGAGCTTGGTACTTTAATTTTGGAGGAAGCAAAGCGACGCTGCGCCTCGGGAGACGATATGAGCGTTTCGGTAATAAAAATCAAGGGAGCTTAAGAGCAAAAACCAAAAATCCGTCATATAATAAAAACGAAGGCATATGCCTTTCGAAAGGAAAACATATTATATGAAAATCGTTGTAATTCGTTCACCGAAGGCACTTTCGCCAATTTTAAAGAAGCTTTTCGGCTTTGAAGAAAGTAAATAAAAAAAGAGAAAACCGAAGTTTTTAACCTTGGTTTTCTCTGAAAAAGCTGTTATTGGGGCAAAGGCACTTTGTTTTTAGTGTCTTTGCTCTTTTTTTCTGGTGTGCAAAACGAAGAAGAACCTTTTTTCTGGTGTGCCAAAACGAAGAAGAGCCTTTTTTGGGTGTGCAAAACGAAGAAGAGCCTTTTTTGGGGTGTGCAAAAACGAAGAAGCACCTTTTTTCGGGTGTGTTCACACAGAACGGTTTTATTTGGTTTTCAGCCTTTTTACAAATCTTTCGATTTTTTCAAGAGCCTCGGAAATATGCTTTACCGAGTAGGCGTAGGAAATTCTCGCAAATCCCTCGCCGCACTCGCCAAAGGCTGTGCCGGGAACGATAGCGCATCTTTCCTCGTAGAGAAGTCTTTCGCAAAATTCCTCGGAGGAAAGTCCGAATTTTCCGATGTTCGGGTAAATATAGAAAGCTCCCTCGGGCATAAAGGAGTCGATTCCTATATTTTTCAATCCCTCGTATATCATAAGTCTGCGTCGGTTATATTCCGCGCGCATTTTTTCCACATCCAAGTCGCAGTTTGTCATAGCCTCGATTGCCGCAATCTGTGACACCGTTGGAGCGCACATAATCGCATATTGGTGAAGCTTTAACATCTGGGAAATAAGAGGAGATGGGGCGCAAAGGTAGCCGAGACGCCAGCCGGTCATAGCGTATGCCTTGGAAAATCCCGAAACAAGAATGGTTCTTTCCCACATTCCCTCAATCGAAGCAATCGAGGTATGCTCCCGTCCGTAGGTCAGCTCGGCATAAATTTCGTCGGAAAGCACAAAAATATCCGTTCCCGAAAGCACCTCGGCAAGAGAGGAAAGCTCCTCTTTCGTAAGTATTGCGCCGGTGGGATTGTTGGGATAAGGAAGCACCAAAAGCTTGGTTTTCGGTGTTATTGCCGCCTTTAGCTCTTCCGGAGTAAGCTTAAAATTGTTTTCAGCCTTGGTGTTTATTCTCACCACTTCAGCTCCCGCCATTTTCGCAATAGGCTCGTAGCAAACGAATGCGGGAAGCGGCACTATAACCTGGTCACCGGGGTTAATGACCGCGCGCATTGCAATATCTATGGCTTCACTGCCGCCTACCGTTACGAAAATTTCCTCTTTCGGCTTGTAGGAAAGTCCGAATCGGCGGCTCATATAGTCGGAAATCGCAGAGCAAAGTCTCGGAAGTCCGGCATTTGCGGTATAGTAGGTTTCTCCTCTTTCAAGAGCCTCGATTGCCGCTTCCCTGACTCTCCAAGGAGTTGCAAAATCCGGCTCGCCTACCGTAAGGGCGGTAACGTCTTTCATTTCCGAAACCAACCCGAAAAATTTTCTTATACCCGACGGTTTTATCTCCGTCAGGCTCTTTGATAGCAATTTATCGTAATTCATTTTTCCAATATTTACCTAACATCACAAAACAACAGTTTCTCTCATATCCTTCTTCGGCTGACCGTAAATCGTGCCCTCGTCCTTGTAGGTTTTAAGCACGAAATGAGTAGCCGTTGCGGTAACCGCATCAATGGTCGCAAGTTTTCTTGCAACGAAGAAGGCAATCTCCTTCATCGTTCTACCCTCAATCATAACCGCAAAGTCAAATCCGCCCGACATAAGGTGCAGACTCTTTATTTCGGGGTTTTGGGAGATGCGCTCGGCAATTTTATCAAAGCCGTCGTCACGCTGGGGCAAAACCTTTACTTCAATAAGGGCGGTAAGATGCTCCTTGTCCACCTTTTCCCAGTCGATTACCGTTCTTCTGCCGAGGATAACGCCTCTCTCCTCAAGCTCCTTTATCATTTTCGCTATATCGCCCTCTTCTTTAGAGAGCATAAGGGCAAGTTCTTTATTAGTAAGAGTTGCGTCCTCTTCCATAAGTTTTAACATTCTTTCCATTTTGAAAATACTCCTTTTTATAACTTTACTTTACATTTTACCTAGTTTTCAATTATTTCTCCGTCATTCGTTACCCAAACGGCTCGAACGTTTTCAAGGCTTGAAACAAGTGCCTTTCCCTCTTCCAAGCTCATATTGAAGAGAGCCGTTGACAGAGTGTCCGCAAGGGCGGAATTTGGAGTTACAACGCTTACCGAGGCAAAATTTTCGGCAGGCATTAGGGTGTCCTTGTCAATTATATGATGGTATCTTTTTCCCTCTACCACGTAAAATCTTTCATATCCGCCGGAGGTTGCGACAGACGAAGAGGAAAGGGGGAAATTGTAGATAACCTCGTCAGGCTCGAAGGGGCTTTTTATTCCGGTTTCCCAGGACGAGCCGTCAGGCTTTGTGCCTAGGATTTTAATATTTCCGCCTGCGTTTATAACGTAGGAGTCATATCCCTCCTCCGATAGCAGCCGTCCTACCTTTTCCACAGCGTAGCCTTTGGCAACAGCTCCAACGTCAAGGGACATTTCCCCGTCGGAGAGAAAGGCGGTGAGATTTTCCTCATCTAAAATCAGCTTTTCAATATCGGTATGGGCTGCCGCTGCTTCAAGCTCCGACATATCGGGAAGAGTCTCACCCATTTTGTACTCTCGGTAGTCGTGCCAGATTGACAAGACCGCACCCATAGCAATATTGACTTCTCCGTCTGTCAGGTAGTACATTTCCTTTGAAAATTTCAGAAAATCAAAAAGCTCGGCAGTTATTTTAACGGGGGCAACGCCCGCATTGTCGTTGATTGTTTTAATATTATTTATGCCATCATAGAGGTTGTAAATGTCAAAAAGCTTGTGGTATTTGTGAAAATTTTGGTCTGCAAGAGCCACCGCGCGCTCAAAATCCTCGTCGGAAGACCCCGAATAATCGCTTATTCTCGCAGAGCCGGCATTGAAATATCCGTCAATATACGGACTGAAAATATCCTTGTGCATAGCAGGCGGATTTTCCTTTTTTTCACCGTTAAAAACCACGGCTAAAACTATAAATACCAAAAGTAAAAAGAAAAGGGCAGCCGCAAGGATTATATATTTTTTGTCGGTATTTTTCTCTTCCATACGAACCTCCCCTTAAAAATAATAATACAATTCTAGCACAATTTATACCGAAAGTCAATAATATTTTAATTATGTAGGAAAAAGGCCGGAGTGCCGACCTTTTTGAAAAGCATTAAAAAGTTTTGCTTGTGACTTACTAAAAGAAGTTTAGTTTCGTTTTGTAAATTCTTAAAGAAGCGTTGTTTTGCAAATTATTTAAAAAGCTTCGTTTTGCAAATTATTTAAGAAGTTTTGCAAATTCTTAAAGGAAACTGTGCTTTAATAGCGACAGTTTTTTTGAAAGCGGTGGGAAAAGGAGGGGGAAAAGGACTGCATTTGTGGCTATTTGGGCGATGTAGAACGGTACGCCTCGGAGATAGTATATGCCGAAGCGATACCAGAAGCGGTCGAAATAGCCGGAGAAAAGTCCTATTTCAATAAAGGCGGACAGAAGTCCGAAAATGAAGGTTAAAAGAACTGCAAAGAGGGCAATAATCCAGCGGTTCTTTATTTTTATCCGTCCGAAAATCCAGAAAACAAAGGCAACAAAAGGCCAATAGACGAAGTAAAGCACCACCCAGGTGTTGACTCCCCAAATTAGCGGCTCGATACACACGAAAATCACAGCGGCAATGACTCCGAAGCCACCGAAAGCATAGCCGTAAAGGGCGCAAAGCAGGGTTACGACCTCAATGTTGGGCAAGAGGGCAAGGGCAAGTTTTCCGCACTCGATGGTAGCAGCCGCAATGCCAACGAGCGCGATTTTCTTTGCCGCACCGCCCGAAAACGAGCGATTTTTCATACAGTTACCAGCTTATATATCCGATATAAATAACGCAACCGTCCTCAATACGCATTTCGTTTGCGCCAACGCCGGAGCTTGTCAGGGTTTTGCCCTCATACTCCACCGTCATAGCATATTGCGACACGTCCATATCCGAAGTGACAGAGGTGTAAATATAGATATATTTCCCTGCCGCCCCGTCATTTTCAAGCTCACCTACTTTGTTAAGGTAAGTGCCGGAGATTTCATATTCAAGTCCCTTTTCTCTTTTGAGATATTCAAAGACGGACACAAGCCCCTTTTTTATCTCAATTTCGCCAAGGTCTACTTCGTATGTTGTAAGACTGTCCCCTGCTAAAACAAGAGTCATTTTACCCGAACTATCGCTCTCGTTTTCACAAGCGAAAAGGGATAGCATCATTACTGCCAAAAGCAATATTGCTGTGATTTTGTAAAGTTTTCTTTTCATTTTGTTCGTTTTTGCCTTTCGTTTTCTGAAAATTAGGCTAAAACCAAAAAAATCGCCCTGCCGGGCAGGACGAAAAAATATGCACGAAAAACCCCCGTACACACCTTTGGCCACCCCCTCTATTGCCCAAGGGATGTATATCCAAAATATCCGTTTGACAGGTCTTCCGACTTTGGGGGCGGCTGCTCCCCGTTTACGGTAATGGCTGTTGCGGCGGATTTTCACCGCCATTTCCCTGCTTAAATGGCTTGACGCATCGAAAGCCGCTAAAAGGTTTCTCCGTAAGACTTGTTAGTTCGATTATCTTACGGCTTTGCAAACGGTTTGGGATGAAAGTATTATAGCACCCTCATCCCGATTTGTCAATATTTTATTGTTTTCTTCTTCCACGCTTCGGTTTTTCCTCACCGAAAGCACTGATGTAGAGATTTATCGTTGCTTCAAGATTTTCTCTTAACGCCACCTTTGCGTTTTCGGGAAGAAGTCGGCTCTTTCTGTATAGCTTAAGGAGAGATAGCTCGTCGTCTGAAAGCTCGGATGTGTCGTTTCGGATAGGCATATCCAGAATTTCACCCACGTTGACCGAAAATTTTTCGGAAATGGCTGGAAGTATTTTCATAAAGGAAGCCGAACGACCTCTTCGCCAATTGTTTACCGTTTTTTCGTTCAGCTCCATATCTCTTTCAAAGGCTGCGTCGCTTTCGTACTCCGCGCTTATGAGTCCGAGAATTCTTTGCCTTATTTTTTCGGTTCTTTCGTTTTCCATTTATCCTCTTTCTCCCTTTGATTTTTTGCCGTGAGGTCTGCCTTTGTCCTTGTTTTGCTTCGGATTTTTCTTTTTTTCGAAAGTTCTCGGAGCGTTTTTGTAAAAAGGCTCTTTTCCCTCTTCCTTTTTTTCAGGTGCAGGCTTTGAAGGCTCTTTCTTATTCGACAAGGTCTTTGAAGACTCCTTTTTTTCCGTCAAAGGTTTTGCAGACTCCTTTTTTTCCGTCAAAGGTTTTGCAGACTCTTTTTTATTCGTCAAAGGCTTTGCAGACTCTTTCTTATTCGACAAGGTCTTTGAAGACTCCTTTTTTTCGGACTTTTTCGGCTTGTCGGTGCTGAAACCGAATCTGCCTACTCTGTCGCCAAGACGGTAATATTCTCCGTGAGCATAGGCTAAAAGGTCGGCATTTTCGAAATGGATTTTTCCATCGCCGTCAATAAGCTCTTCCTTGCAGGAAACGCTTAATATATCAGCCATAAAAACATCGTGCGACCCCATAGGTATTACCTGAAAAACTCTGCACTCCAAGGCTATTGGGCACTCGGCAACAGTCGGTGGCAAAACCGTTTTGCTTTCCTTTGGAGTAAGTCCGGTTTTCTCGAACTTATCCATTTTCGCGCCGGTATAAATGCCCACGAAATCAACCTCTTTTGCAAGAGATGCGGGGGGAAGATTTATAACGAACTCCCTTCCCACCCCAAGCATATTATAAGAATACCGCGAGGGGCGAACCGATATATAAGTCCTTGGTGGTACGGTTGAAAGTATGCCCGTCCAGGCAACGGTCAGCATATTGTTTTTTTCCATATCTCCGACAGTTACGATGCATGGCGGAAGCGGAGCGCTTAATGCTCCGGGGGAAAGATTTTTTCTTTTCATAATGCTCCTTTTTGGGGATTTTCGTCTTTTTTTCTTTATTTTACAGCATTTTTTTCGTAATGTCAAGCAATTTTTCGTAAATTTGACGAAAGAGCTTATATTATAAAATTTTTATAAAATATGTCTTTTATTAACAACAACTTAACAATATTGTTGTATACTTAAATTAAAATGACTTATTTTCCCTATTTTAAGGAGATTTTTATGAATAAAAGAAAAATAGCTTTGTTTATAATGTCTGTCGCTTTGGTTATAGTCTGTCTTGTATCCACAAGCTCTTGTATGTATGCGATGGATATTCTTAAGGGCGAGGACTCCACCGAAAATCAAGGTGACTACATAGGAAAGGACAAAAATCCCCCCTCTTTAAGCAACGGAGTAGGCTCGGGAAGTCAAAATTCCACTACCGGCGACCCCATTTTCCACCCCGATGCCGAAACAGACGCAGAGAGTACGGTTCGTCCCGAAATCAAGCCTTTCCTTTCCACGGTTGCAATAATTACAAAGTTCGACATTATAAGCGCCTATCCTTATTACGACGACACCACCGAATACACCTCTTTCAGCTCGGGTGTTATATACAGTCTTGACAAGGAAAAGGGCGACGCTTTGGTTATCACCAATTACCACGCAGTTTATAACAAGGGCGAGGTCGCAAAGGGCGGATTCAGCGACAGTATTTCTCTCTACCTTTACGGTATGGAAAATGAGCAGTACGGAATTCCCGCAACGGTTATCGGCGGCTCTATGAATTACGATATTGCGGTACTTCGTGTCAGCGGCTCGGAGGTTTTGAAAAACAGTATGGCAAGAGCAGCCGACGTTGGTTCTTCCGAAGGCGTACAGCTTCTTGACGACGTTCTTGTT
Source organism: Eubacteriales bacterium (assembly GCA_045636445.1). GTDB lineage: Bacteria > Bacillota > Clostridia > Oscillospirales > CAG-272 > UBA1740. The sequence continues at coordinate 19,342 of JAZTXO010000124.1, forward strand.
GTCGGTTATCCCGAGGGACTTGGCATTTCGGCTACTGCCGGTATGGTAAGCGTTGTCAGCGAAAATCTTACAATGACCGGCGCTGACGGCAGAACGGCTATTACGTTAAGAGTAATCCGCACAAGCGCCGCAGTAAACGAGGGTAACTCCGGCGGCGGCTTCTACTCGGCTGACGGAAAGCTTATCGGCATAGTTTGCGCAAAGCGTACGGGAGCTGAGGTTGATAATATCGGCTACGCTATTCCTATCGACCTTGCGGTAAAGGTTGCTAATAATATTTTAAGAAACTGCGACGGCGGAGAAAATCTTTCGGTTAAGAAATGCACCGTTGGCGTCGGCCTCGGAGTTGCTTCATCGGGACTTGTTACCGACGAGGAAGGAAATATTATTATTGTTGAAAGAATATGCGTTGCTTCTATCGAGGACAACTGCATTACCACCGATTTTAAAGTGGGCGACATAATCACCGCTATAAGCGTTGACGGTGTGAAAACCGAGGTTACAAGGTCCTACCACATAGTCGACAATATGCTTAACGCAGCGGTAGGCAGCACCGTTGTGTTCACTGTTGACCGAGGCGGTGAAGAGGTTACGGTTTCGGTTACGCTCCCCGAAAGCTGCGAGACTACGGTAAAATAATTTTTTTGCAAGAAAAAGGCTAGCTCCAAGTTTACAATCTTGAGCTAGCCTCTTTTTTCTTTTTGTTAGATAAATTTTCAGCTTTTTCTTCTGCCCACTCTTCTGACGTCCGAAGTCGAAAGAGCCTTGCCCTGCTTAAAGGAAAGGAGGGCGTTTTTTATTTTTTCTTCGTTTTCGGTAGAGAAGATAAAATGATAGGAGCTAATGCGGTTTTTGTCAAGAAGCTGACGCTTGTCGCCCATATAGGTAATTTTCGAGTTCAAAATCAGGCTTCGGTGGTCAAATTCTCTTATCATAGGGAATTTTTCGCCCTTTCTGTCCTCAAGAGAAAGCTTGGAGCAACGGCCGCAGCCGCCGTTATCCTTCATAAAGCACCTTTCGGTTATCATAAGTGGGATTCTGCCGTAAACGATAACGCTTCCGCCAATATCTCTCGCCTGGGGCAGAGTTATTTCGGGTGAAAGGATTATGTTCGACACGCCCATTTCCGAAAGAGTCTTATATGTCAAGCGGTTGGTTACGTTGAGTCTGAAATCGCAGATTGGAATTAGCGAAAATTCTTTTGCAAGAGCTATTTGCCCAAGGTTTGAGACGAGGGCGTATTTTATTTGTTCTTTGTCAAGCGACGATAGAGCATTTCTTACCGAGGAAAGCTCCGAGTTCATAACCACAGGCGGCAGGTAAACACCGTTTGCGCACCCCTTGTTTTCGGCAAAGAGGGAGACGAATACGGCATCGAAGTCCTCTATGGCCTTTGGCAGACTTGGGTTGTAGCCGAGTATGGTCGCCGTTGTCATTTTTCTTTGGTTAAATGAGAATTTCGGCAGAGTGTAGTCAAGAGAAATTTCCTCTCTCGAAGTATCTTCAAAGGCTTCTGCCGCAGCTCGACGCAAAGCGTTTAATGCGGAGGGTGCGAGATTTAACCCCTCGTCAAGAGTAAGATTTATATCCTCGGCGGCAAGAGAAAGATAGGTGTTGCCCATTTTGGAAAGTCTTTCCTTTACACCGCCCTCACTAAGAGGAGCGTTTTCCGCTTTTTCGGGTGTTTGTCCCTTGACGGACACCTCTTTGCCCTCGCCGTCAAAGAGAGTCATTTCGGCAGGGTGGCCGTTTAATATTTTAACGGTAGCAAAGACCTTTTTCTTGTTTACGGTGAACGGCTTTTCGTTTTCACGGCTTTCGGCTTTGTTTTCTTCGCTTCTTATGCCAAGCTCCACACTCTGCGGCTTTCCTTTAAGGTAGCCGTCGGTAAATCCGCCTCTGGAAAAGGCTTTTTTAAGAGCTTCCCATTCCCCATCGGTTGCACTTCTTCCCTCGTCAAGCAGACGGCGGAAGATTTTTGTTACGGTGTAAACGTAAGTGGGGGATTTCATTCTTCCCTCGATTTTGAGAGAAGCAACGCCCGACTTAATGAGGGCAGGAATATGCCCTGCGTAAGAAAGGTCTTTCAAGGAAAGAGGATATTTGCCGCCCGCAAAGGGAAGTCTGCAGGGTTGGGCGCACTCGCCTCGGTTGCCGCTTCGACCGCCTACCATAGAGGAGAAAAGGCACTGTCCCGAATGGCAAACGCAAAGAGCTCCGTGCAAAAAGACTTCGATTTCGGGCTTTGATTTTTCTGTAATTTCGGTTATATCTTCAACAGAACACTCTCTTGCAAGTACAACTCGCTCACAACCGAGAGAAAACGCCTCGTCAGCTCCAAGGCTGTTGTGAACAGACATTTGAGTCGATGCGTGAAGAGGAAGTGAGGGAACGTGTTTTCTAATCTCACGAATTGCTCCAAGGTCGGCAATTATAAGAGCGTCAACCCCGATTTTCCAAAGGAAAGCGGCATATTCGACCACGTCCTTCATTTCAAGGTCTAAACACAGGGTATTTACGGTAACGTAAAGCTTCACCGAGTGAAGATGGCAGTATTTTACCGCCAAAGACAGCTCTTCGCTATCGAAATTTTTCGCAAATGCCCTCGCCCCGAAACGCTTTCCGCCAACGTAAACGGCATCTGCCCCCGCCTCAACGGCAGCAACAAGAGCTTCAAAGCTGCCCGCCGGGGCAAGAAGCTCGGGAAGGTTTTCTTTTCTTTTCATTTTTCACTCTGCCCCTTTCTTTTTTTGTAAATAATTATTTGCATTTAAGGAACACCTAAACGCTGTCCCCGCTTGTTGCTTAAGTAAAAAGGAAAATCAAGTTCATTTTAACGATTACAGGATATGTTTTTGCTTGGTGTCATCCCGAAAGCACAGATATAAACCGAAGACTAAAACACGCATTGAGTGATCTCCTTTTACGAACCGCCCGGAATTAAGACTCGTGCAGGTAGGTGTCTTCGTTTGCCAAAGTCTAAAAGATATAAGGCTCCAAAGAGAAGATTCCTCAGTCCTTAGTATCGTCTCCGAATCAAGTTTGCGGTTTCGGAATGACAAAATAATCTACCGCAACGTAGAACGGTGGGATTTTTGATGAAGTGCAAAGATTTTTGGTACGTCGAGGCGCCGTCCCCTACGATTTTTGATAATACAAAATCCATAGAGATTATGTTTTCACAAACAAAGCAAAAGCAATAGTTGTAATTGCATTTGTAGGGGACGGCGCCTCGACGTACCGTAAGAATCATTCTTGACGAAATTACCTCATCCGTGAGGCTTTGCCTGCCACCTTCCCCAAGGGGAAGGCTATAACGCTCCGAAGCCGTAGTCACGACCGAAAACTCTGCCGCAATTCGCAAAAATCACCGCTGACGAGGAAGATTTTGAGGATAGAGCGTTGGTTTTGCCCCGAAGCTGTAGTTACCTACTGCGAGTTTGGGCAAAAACGGCGGTATATACCAAAAGCTTTCCGTCAGATTATCTGCGCCAGTATTTGCGGTCCAAACTCCTATACATTATCGCTTCGGCTATATGGTCTTCGTTGATTTGCTCCATACCGTCAAGGTCGGCTATTGTTCTGGCTACACGAAGGACTCTGTCGTGTCCTCTGGCAGAGAGACCGAGGGATTCGAAGGCTTGACGCATCAGGTCAGAGCCTTCTTTTGTGGGAGTGCAATATTTGCGGAGAAGGTCGGTGGACATTCGGGCGTTGAGGACTCCGGGTTTGTCACCGCCACGCTTTAGTCTGTCATCGGTAAAGGCACGAGATGCGTTTACACGCTTTCTTATTTCGGCTGAAGGCTCACCGGGTGCGGTCTTGCCGGAAATTTCGTTGTAGGAAACCGAGGGAAGCTCTATTTCAATGTCAATTCTGTCGAGAAGAGGGCCGCTTACACGCTCGAGATATTTGGAAATTGCCGAGGGTGTGCAGGTACACTGTCTGTTAGGGTCTCCGAAATAGCCGCAGCGGCAGGGGTTCATTGCACAAACCAGCATAAAGGTAGAGGGATAGGTGATTTTTGCGGCGGCTCTGGTTACTGTTACAACTCCGTCCTCAAGAGGCTGACGGAGAGATTCGGTTACGGATTTTGAAAATTCGGGAAGCTCGTCAAGGAAAAGCACTCCGTTGTTGGAAAGGGAGATTTCTCCGGGACGGGGTACAGCTCCGCCGCCGACAAGTCCCGCAACGCTTACAGTGTGGTGAGGAGAACGGAAAGGACGCTCGGTGACAAGATTTGTTCTTAAAGTTCCGGTTACCGAGTGAATTTTGGTAGTTTCAACCGCCTCGTCAAAGGTCATATCGGGAAGAATTGTGGCAAGTCTTTTCGCAAGCATGGATTTTCCCGCACCGGGAGGGCCTATCATAAGAATATTGTGGCCGCCTGCCGCTGCAATCTCCAAGGCTCTTTTTGCCTTATACTGTCCTCTGACGTCTGCAAAATCCGCGCCGCCCGCATGAGAGGTAAGGTCAAACTTCGAAGCGTCAAAGCACATAGGCTCGATAGGATTTATTCCTTTTATATGCTCGATAAGCTGACGGAGATTTTTCACTCCATAGACTCTGACTCCCTCAACGACAGCCGCTTCGCCTGCATTATCATAGGGTACGAAAACCTCTTTTCTGCCGTTTTTCTTGGCGGAAACCACCATAGAAAGAACACCGCCGATAGGTCTTACCTCGCCCGAAAGAGACAGCTCGCCGATAACGCACTTGTCCGAGAAATCGTAGTCGGAGGGAATCATACGGTCGCACTGCATTATTGCGAGGGTTATTGCAAGGTCAAAGGCAGAGCCTTCCTTTTTCACGTCGGCAGGAGCGAGATTTATCATAATATCAATAGGCGGAAAGGCAAATCCGCTGTTTTCAAGGGCGCACCTTACTCGGTTTTTCGCCTCTTTAACGGCAGTATCGGGAAGTCCGACAAGCTCAAACTTGGGAAGTCTGTCCCAGGCGCTGCACTCAACGGTGACTTCAAAGCCTTCTATTCCGAAAACACCGGAGCTGTATATCTTGGAGAGCATAGTTTTCTCGCTTTCTTGGCAATTTTAATTACTATGTTATATTATACATAATTTTTACACGTAAATCAATAGTTTTTTCAAAGGGTATTTTCGTTGACTTTTTTTGCCGAAAGTCAATTTGTGAACAAAATCTATTGCTTTTTTGAACAAACTGTGATAAAATGTAGAATAGCCCCCCAAAAACGTCTTAAAAAAGACAGGAAAGGCCTAGTTTTATGAAAATCAAAATCATCGACACGACCTACGATGAGGCTATGAAAATAAAGCCGCCCCATCACAAAAAGCCCTTAAAGCCATCTATGTTTTTCCGCATTTTGATGAAGCTTCTTTCGGTACGCGCCATACGCAAGACGCACTTCACCTGCGAGAAGATAGGAATGGAAAAACTTGGCAAAAAAGAACCTGCTTTTTACCTTATGAACCACTCCTGCTTCATTGATATGAAGATTGTTCCAACCCTTCTTTTCCCCCGCCCCTTTAACATTGTTGCGACAAGGGACACATATATCGGAAAAGAGCTTCTTATCCGCCTTATCGGCTGTATTCCGACCACGAAATTCGTTGCGGATACCACTCTTGTAAGAGACATTATTTATGCTATAAGGAAGCTTAAAAGCTCGGTTGTAATGTTCCCCGAGGCAGGATATTCCCTTGACGGCAGGGCTACCGTTTTGCCCGATTCTCTCGGAAAAATGATTAAAATGCTTGGCGCTCCCGTGGTTACGATACACACCGACGGAGCTTTTGCAAGAGACCCTCTTTACAACAATCTTCAGCTTCGCCGCGTTGACGTTCGGGCAACCGAAAAATATCTTCTCTCTCCCGAAGATATAAAGAAGATGTCAGCCGAGGAAATCGGTGAGCTTGTGGCAAAGGAATTTGCCTTTGATAACTTTAAGTGGCAGAGAGAAAATCAAGTAAAAATTACCGAGAGCTTCAGAGCCGACTGTCTGCACAGAGTTCTTTACAAATGCCCCCACTGTCTTGCCGAGAACAAGATGCTCGGAAAAGGCACAGAGCTTGTTTGCCAAAAGTGCGGTAAGGACTACCACCTTGACGAATACGGCGCTCTTAAGATTACCGAGGGCGAGGGTAAATTCGACCATATTCCCGATTGGTTCGATTGGCAGAGAGAGTGCGTCCTCGAAGAAATCAACAACGGCAGCTACAAAATGGACGTGCCTGTTGATATTATGATGGTTATTGACTCAAAGGGACTCTATCGAGTTGGCGAGGGCAGACTTGTTCACGACAAGGACGGATTCGTTCTTGACGGCTGCGACGGAAAGCTCCACTACGAGCAAAAACCCCTTGCTTCATACACCCTTAATTCCGAGTATTATTGGTATGAGATTGGCGACGTTATAAGCATTGGCACTCTTGACAGACTCTACTACTGCTTCCCCAAGGGCGAGGGCGGCAACGTGACAAAGGCTCGACTTGCTACCGAGGAAATTTACAAAATTGCTCTTGCCGAAAAGCAGACAAACGACTCGCAAAAGACTGCGGAATAGGCGTTTTTGTAAGGTTTAATTTGCATATTTTATTAAAAAGGACGAGGAATTGCAATAATTCTTCGTCCTTTTGTTGTTGGCTGTCGCCCTATATTATTAAATTTTAAAGGGGTATTAAGAATAGGTCGTTTGCCCTTGTTTCACTGGGAACAAGAGTTTAGATCCGTTTGTTTTGCGATGTCTTTTATTACCTCGCCGCCTATAATAAGTCCCATAACCGAGGGAACGAAGGATATACTGCCGGGAGCTGCTTTGCCGTCGCATTTTTGAGCGTCGGCTTCGGGGGAAGCTACGGCAGGCTTTTCCTTTGAATAGACCACTTTTAAGTGATTTATTCCTTTTTTGCGAAGAGCGACTCTTACGGCTCTTGCCAGAGGGCAGACCTCGGTTTTCGAGATGTCGGAGACCTCAAAGCGTGTGGGGTCAAGCTTGTTTCCTGCTCCCATTGCCGAAATTATGGGTGTTGCGGCTTCTTTTGCAAGAGTTATAAGCAGAATTTTTGAAGAAAGGGAGTCTATCGCGTCAACTATATAATCAAAGGAAGAAAAATCAAAGCTTTCTGCGGTGTCCTCACCGAAGAAGACGTTGTAGGTGAAAACCTTTGCGTCGGGATTTATTTCGAGGATTCGCTCCTTTGCGGCTTCGGTTTTATACTGTCCTGCGGTTTTGTGGGTGGCAATAATCTGGCGGTTGATGTTGGAGAGAGAGACTCTGTCGGCATCGACAAGGTGCATCTCACCTACCCCTGCTCTTGCAAGAGCTTCAACGGCATATCCGCCAACGCCGCCAATGCCAAAAATAGCGATTTTTGAGTTTTTAAGCTTCTCAACGGCAGCTTCGCCAAGCATCATTGCCGTTCTTATATCCTGTTCACGCATAAAATTTCTCCCAAACTAATCTTTCATAGTAATTATATATCTTTTCGGGGTAAATGTCAATATTCCCATAAACTCGTCTTTTATTTTTGATTGTGCATTTTATTTCTTGACTACCGAGTGAAAAAATGCTATACTAGAGAAAACTAACTTTTGGAGCTTACAGATGAAACTAGAGCTTGTGGCGACCTGCCTTTTCGGCCTTGAAAAGCTGCTTTCGGAAGAGATTGAGGGGCTGGGTTACGAGAAAATTTCAACGATTGACGGCAGAGTGACATTTCTTGGCGACGAGGAAGCGGTTGCTCTTTCGAATATATTTTTAAGATATGCAGAGCGTGTGTTTATAAAGGTCGGCTCTTTTCGCGCTGAAAGCTTTGAGGAGCTTTTCGAGGGTACGAGGAAATTGCCTTGGCCTGATTTTATCGGACGTGACGACGCTTTTCCGGTTAAGGGACACGCAATAAAATCGGCTCTTCATTCTATTCCCGACTGCCAGGCTATTACGAAAAAGGCGGTTGTGCGGTCTATGACCGAGCGTTACGGAATCACCGAATTTCCCGAGACGGGAGTAAAATACCAGATTGAGTTCTTCATTTTAAACAACGAGGCAACGCTGATGATTGACACATCCGGTGTGGCTTTGCACAAAAGGGGTTACAGAAAGGATTCGCTTGGCGCTCCTATTCGTGAAACTCTTGCGGCGGCAATTGCGGCAACCTCACGTCCGAGAGAAAACGTTCTTCTTTGGGACCCTATGTGCGGAAGCGGCACGATTGCCATTGAGGCGGCAATGAAGATGAAAAACATAGCTCCCGGCAAGTCAAGAGTCTTTGCGGCAGAGGAATTTTCATTTATTGACAAGAAAATCTGGCAAAAGGCGAGAGAAGAGGCGATCGACGGTGAAATAAAAACCGATTTTGAGGTTTTCGCTTCGGATATTGACTCTGCGGCAGTGGAATTGGCAACGAAAAACGCCCGTCTTGCAGGTGTTGATGACGTTGTAAAGGTCTTTTCTATGGACGCAAGGAAGATTTCTGCTCCCGGCAGGCGAGCGACCATAGTTACAAATCCACCCTACGGCGAAAGGCTTGGAACACTCCGAGAAGCCGAGGCTCTTTACAGAGAAATCGGAGTCCATTTCCGTTCTCTCTCCCCCTGGCAGGTTTACGTTATAACCTCGCACCCTGCTTTTGAAAAGTTTTACGGCAAAAAGGCAGACAAGGTGAGAAAATTATACAACGGTATGCTGCCCTGCTATCTTTATCAGTATTTTAAAAACAACAAATAAATTTAATTACGGTCTCAAAAAACACGAAAGGATACGAAAAATGAGAAAAATCAAAGTTCAAGCACTTACAAAAGACGCCTTTGCTCCCTATGGCGAGTATTACAAAATGGACGAGCCGCAAGGCTACCCCCTCTCGGGCGAGATTCACCGCTTCTTCCCCGACAGAATAACTACCTATTCTTCGGGCAAACTCTCTTTCTCTCCGATTCTTGTAAAAAAGCCACAGGAAATGAAGATTACCCAAGCCGAGTACCACACCACAACAGCCGAGCTTATTCTTCCCTTAAACGACGATATGATAATTCACGTTGCACAACCCTCGGCAGGTGTGCCTATTCCCCAATATACCCAGGCGTTTCTCGTTCCGAAAAACACCCTTGTGAAAATGAACGCTTGTGTCTGGCATCTTGCGCCCCTGCCCGCAAATGCAGAGGAGCTTTGCGCTATGATAGTTCTTCCCGAATGTACTTATATCAACGACTGCACCGTAGTTGACCTTAAGGAAGAAGAGCAGTTCTTAATCGAGAAATAGTTTTTTCAAAAAAGGTTTGGCGAGACGGAAGGATTTACAAAAAGTCACCCGGCTTCGCAAAAAAGGAGCGATTTACAAAAAAATTTCCGAGCTTCGCAAAAAAGGAGCGATTTGCAAAAAATCTCCGAGCTTTGAAAAAAGGGAAGGATTTGCAAAAATCTCCGAGCTTCGCAAAAAAAAAGGAGCGATTTACAAAAAAATCTCCGAGCTTCGCAAAACAAAAAAGGTTGCCCGACTCAAAGTCAAAAGGCAACCTTTTTTATATTCAGGCAAAAATGCCGTAAAGAGTCACTTCGCTGCTATAAGCCAGACTATACTCCTCTTCCTTAACGGGAAGATAGAAGCGTACTTCCTTTACCGCAACGTCGGGGCGACGGTTTTTGAAGCTTGCGGCGTAAAGGGTACGAACGCCCTCTTTCGTTTTCACCGGATATGCGTCGGCAAAGGCTGTAATACCGTCAAACCATTTGTCGGCAAATTCGCAGGATGCCGCAGGCTGTATAAGCTCGTTTTTGTTTTCCGTACCACTCTCGTCCTCAACGTTTTTCACAAAACGGTCCTGGGACAGAGGGGTAAAGTCGCATCTTACGTCACCGATATTGTAGCCGTACTCTACGGGATAGGAATATACGAGTCCGTCCTCGTACACCACCGAGTAATATCCCATAACACGAGGTTTTTTATCTCTGAAGAACCAGGTGTATTCTCTTGAAGGGGGATTGCCGTCTCCGAAATCTACCGAATGAAGTACGGTAATATCTCCGACCGCTCTTCCGACAGAAACAACCGCATTCTTTGCGCTTACAGCGGAAAGTTTGTTATCGAATATCTGACAGAGGAGACTTGAGCGTTTGGAATTTTCTACTGCCGAAATTGCGTCAGCGTCGGTCTCCACCGAGCAAAACTCTTTTTCAAGATATTCGGCTACCCTTGAAGAGTTGAAGAAGGCGCGAAGCTTTGGCATATAATCGTTTGAACGAAGCGCAAAGTCAGAGCGCTTATGGTCATCGTAATCCTGCTCCCACAAAACGGCTGAAGAAAATACGAAGTCGTAGAACCAACCGTTTCTGCCAATCTCGTTATAATCGGTTACGCACCAGGTAGAAACCTCCGCGCCGAGAAATCCTTTGTTCTTTACAAGGGTTTGCCAATGGGTAATATTGCAACCGTGGAAATTTCCGTAAAGGAAGGAAATTCCCCTCTCGGAAAACTCCGAGGTAGAGTAAATACTCTGCCCCCACTGCCAGTCAAGCATCGTAATATCTCTCGGAATCATATCAATGGCATCGTGGGTTTCGTCCAACTCCCAGCTTCTGCCGTATCTTCCGTCACGGTATACGCTTTCGCCAACACGCTTTCCGCTTGAGTTGATATAATTTTGCAGACTCTCGCCCCACATAAATATTTTAACGCCCATTTTTTCATAAATGCTATGCAGGCGGTTTATATCGTGAGCCAAAAGCTCCGCGCCGCTTTTGCCCTTGCATCTTGGGCATTTTCCCAAAATTCTAATCTCGTCGTGACCTATTGAAACCTTGTCAAAGCCTAAAAGCTCGTGAAGCTCCAGGGCAATATCCTCGTAAAGCTCGTAGCTCTTTTCGTTCATAGGACACCAGGTGTCGGGGTACGGCTCAAAGGTCTGCTCGGCAATCTCGGGGTGGGCAAGGGTAAGATAATATGCGTGGGAAAGGCCTTGAATTTCGGGAATCAGCTCCATACCGAGGAAGCGAATGTGAGAAACTATCTCCAAAAGTTCGCACTTTTTAAGGCAGTGACCGCCTGCAAGCTCCACGTGAGTAGAATCCTTCCAGTTTGCCTCGGACGCTTGAAGTCCCTGGGGGCCGCCGTAATAATCTCTCGCCTCGCGGCAAAAACGCTTCCAAGCAACGTTTATTTCGGGGTGGCTTTCGTATTCAACTCCGCCGCCTATTTCAAGAAATATTGTGTTGTATTTAAGCCTTGCAAGAAGGTCTAACACACGCAAAAATTCGCCGATTGCATCAGCAGGCGGCAGATACAGATGTACTCCTCGTATTTTGCAAAGAGGCTCGTCGTAAAGCTCCATTTCGGGAATACTTCCGCCCTCGGCAAGCTGTGCGAGAGTTCCGCCGGCACAAACGAAGCCCGAAAGACTTTTCGCACGGACTATAACTCTGCCCCCCTTTGCTTCAAGGGCATATCCCTCCTCGTTTTCAATGCTCCTATCAAGCACAAGACGAACGTTGCCGCTCTCTGTTTTCGAAAGTCCGCTTCCCTCTGCGGCATAAATGAAGCTTTCGAGCATTTCTTCTGCTCCCGACTCGGCAAAAACACCGAGAAGCTCGACCGAGCCGCAAAAAACCTTAATATTTCGAGGTGTCGGGTAAATTTTTTCTTGAATATTCATATAAAACTCCTAATTTTAGGTTATATCCTTCTTTTCGTACTTAAAGTACGCAAGAAAGACGGATACGGCAATCAGAATCGCTCCCACCGCAAGGTATTTGAAGTTTAGCGAATTTTCGTTGACGATATATCCTACGTCGGTGTAGCCGTAGGGCGTGATGAACTTGAGGAATTCAAGCTCTTCCATAAGATTTGAGAAAATATTGATAAAGTAGAAGCCGAAAGCAGCTCCGAGTCCTATAGCAAGTCCGCCGCCTCTGATAAATGCCGAAATAGCAAAGGTTATAGCGGCAACCTCAAGCTGCATTATGTAATAACCGAGGAACACAAGGGCGATTTTTCCCACTTCTACCTCTTCGCCGATAGCAAGAATACAAGCCGAGCTTACAGCCACCACCGCAAAATTCATAATTGTTATCTGCGCCGCAACCGCAAAAAGCTTTTCGGTTATTACTCTTCTTCGCGATACGGGATGAGTCAGGAGAAATTCTGCCGTTCCGTCCTTTTCTTCCTTGGAAAGAGCCGCAATTCCTAAAAGCGCGGCAAAGAAACCGCCGCCGAGGCCGAGAACGTTTCCGCACTCTGTGCCGAAATAGCCCATAAATTCACCGAAATTAAGCTGGTCCATACCGAATGCGGCAGTGAAATTGCCCATATTTGCAAACATATCGGTCATTTCGGACAGTTGCGACTTCATTTCGGGGTAAATTATTGCGGTCACGCCTAACATAAAGGAAATAACCGCGCACCAGACGATAAGAAACAGTCTGTTACGACGAAGCTCGTGTAAAAATATAGTCATCACACATTCTCCTTTGCATAAAAGTGCATAAACACCTCGTCAAGGTCGGGGTTGCTTACGCTGAAGTCCTCAAAGGAAAGCTCCGTAAGCATCGAGGCAAGAGCCTTTGCGCCACCTCCGTAAAGGAAGCTTACGGTGTCGCCCTCGGTTTTTATGTTGCTGATATTTTCATTTTTCGGAATACTTTCTATTCCTTTCAGCAAAACACGCTTCACACCTGTGTGGCCAAGCTTTTCAACACTGTCAACAGCCAGAAGTCTGCCTTCTCTTATAACTGCGGCGCGTTTGCAGTAACGGGCAACCTCGGAAAGAACGTGAGAGGAAAGGAATACAGTCGCGCCCTCGGAGCATCTTTCCTCCAAAACCGAGTAAAATTCCCTTTGCATAAGGGGGTCAAGACCGCTGGTCGGCTCGTCGAGAATATAAAGAGGGGGACGGTGAGCAAGAGCGCAAACGATACCGACCTTTTTTCTGTTACCCAAAGACAGCTCCTCGACCTTTCTTTCGGTATCAAGCTCAAACCGTTCGCAAAGGCCGTTTACTTCCGACTTTGAGCAGCCGCCTCGAAGCTTTGTTGAAAAATCTATGATTTCCCTAACCCGCATACCTCTGTAATACGCAACCTCTGACGGAAGGTATCCTACCATTTTAAGTATTTCTTGACTACAATTATTTACATTTTTTCCAAAAACCTCGGCTTCTCCGCTTGTTTTGCTTATAAGGCCGAGCAAAGTTCTTATGGTCGTGCTTTTTCCTGCTCCGTTAGGTCCGATGAATCCGAAGAACTCACCCTCCCGAACTTCAAGGTCCAGGTCAACTATACCTCTTGCAGAGCCGTAATATTTCGTTAGCTTTTTGGTTTCTATTACGTTCATATATTTCTCCTTGATTTTATCGCACAATACGTACTAAAGACATTATATCACACATTTTAAGCTTTTGCAACCAACCTTAAGTTGAATGTTAAATTTCTCAAAAAATACCCCGCACGGAATTTTTTCGTGCGGGGATTCTGTTAATACATATTGTTGCAGGACATATAGTTATAGAGCTGTTCTCCGTGGTTTTGCTCTTCCTTTTGAATATGGGCGAGAGTATCTCGAAGAATGGGGGAAGAAAACTCGAAGGTTGCAGTGTTGTAGACCGAGGAAACGTGCTTTTCCATAGCCAAAGCGTCCGAGCAAAGGTAGGCGTCGTTTTTCTTCTCCTCTGCCGTACAATTTGACATTTTGCACTGAAGCTTTGCCTGTGCCGCAGAGGGAGCCTGGGGCATTTGCACCTCCGCTCCGCCGAGAATCTGGGTTACGGTGTCAAGATGCTTTTGCTCGTTGTTTTTAAGGTTGGTAAAAAGCTGCTTCAATTCGGGGTCGTGAGCCGCTTCTGCATACTTGCCGTACTTTTCAATGCAGATTTGCTCCTGGGATTTAAGGTCGTTTAAGAGGTTTGTTTCTTTTTGTGTAAGCGTCATAAAAATTCTCCTTTTCAAGAAATACAACTAAAGTGTAACCGAAAAGGAGAAAAATATTCACTTTAAATTAAATCTCCAACCCCAACTCCGAAAATTTCAGCAAGAGCCTTCAATTCAATATCGGTAATGCGAAGGCGGGTAAACATTTTAATATTCTTTATTTTTCACCGTCTTTTTATTATTTAATATAAACGTAGCAAGAACCCCGATAACGGCAATCGAACTCCACATAATTACAACACCGTCCCAACCGAACCACCCGACAGCGTATGATACAAAGAGGTTACACACAGACGCAACGGCATATCCCGTAAAATCCAAAAAACCGTTAAGACTTGACGTAAGACCGCTTTCAGCCTGGTTTGGAATATAGTTGCTCCACACCATGGTTGATGCCATTCCTATACCGATAAGAGCAACAAGCATCATCAAAACATCAAAGTAATCGAAGTTAACAAACAATGCTGCAGTTATAGCCAAAGCTGCTATTATGTAAACAATTCTTATTAACAATCTGTCGTTATTCTTTAACAGCTTTAAAGCGAACAATGCAATAAACGGAGTAAATGCACGTATAAATGACATTACAGAGAATATAATTCCTGCCAATCCCGACTCAAAGCCAAGTTTTTCGGTAAAGTATGTGGGAAGCCAGAAGCCTATAGCGATATAAGCGGTTTCGCATACCATAACCACCGCAAGATAAAAAGGAAATCCACAGAGCTTAAAAATGCCGAGAAGATCCATTTTCTTTCCTTTTTTCTTTTCGCCATAGCGGATCAATCCACGCATTTCGAACACAGTAAGCAAAATATAAATACAAACAGCAAATCCGACTCCTATAATGCCGGAAGCAACAAAGGCTGTCTGCCAACCAAAAATCAGCGACAACAGGCTAGCTCCAAGAGGACCAACGAAGCTCGAAAACGAGAGGAATACACACGCAAGCTTAGCAATTTTTGAATCTGTATTTTCACATATTGTTTTTACTATAGGACCTCTAAGCATTGAAAGTGAAAAACCCATAATTCCGAAAAGGACAACTCCCAAAGCTCCTGCCCCGCAAAAAGCGAAGCCGACAGACGAAAGCGATGCCGTAGCAAGGCCCAATGCTACCATATATTTCGCTCTTATTATTTCGCCTACATATCCGTTAAAGAGCTGACCGCATGCGTATATAACGTAATAAACCGAAGACAAAACACCGATATACTCGGTTTCGTAACCTGAGGCTATCATATCCGGAATTACAACGCTTAAAATATTTCTTAATATGTAACAGGCAATATATGCGCTGACGCAGGTAACCGAAAGAGTTACGGCGCTGCCCGTCGTTTTCGTTCTTTCACTCATTCTTTTTCACCTATGATAATTTTTATTCCGTTTTCGTCATAAAGGCGCTTTATCTCATCGCTTAGCTCCCCGTCGGTTACGTATGTGTATTCGCTTTTAGTCTCAGACCTTTTATACAAAGCACGTTTTTCAAATTTGCTGCTATCGGCAAGAATCACAACCTCATCTGAGTGCTCCATCATTTTATTCGAAAGTGTGCAAAAATCCTGCGAGAATCCACTTATTCCATTTTCAAGCGAAACCGCCATCGGAATAATAAATGCTTTTTTCATATACACAGTGTCAAGTGCATTAAGCGCCAATGGCCCGCCAAAATACCTCTCGTTACTGTTATAATCTCCACCAATAAGAATGACTTTGATTCCCTGACACTTACTAAGCACCTCAAAAACATCGTATGAATATGTAACCACCGTTAAAGATGAGAACCTTTTTGCAAGTTCCTCGGCAAAGGGAACAGCAGTGCTTCCCGCATCAATACCTATAATTTCTCCCTCTTCCACAAGGTCTGCCGCCGCCTTCGCCAGCATTATTTTTTCCCTGCTAAAGCTGTGAATGCGCTCTTCAAGCGGCATTCTGTGCATAATCTCACCAATAGCAACAGCTCCGCCGTGAACTCTGCGCAAAATCCCCTCCTTTTCCATCGCAAGAAGGTCGCGCCTTGCAGTCTCGGTAGAGACTCCAAACTCCGAAACCAGTCGGGAAATAGTTACCGCTCCGTTCTTTTTTATAATTCCATGTATTATTTTTTGTCTTTCATCTGCAAACATTTCCACAAAAACCTCACTTTCCAAGAGGATTATAACACACAACAGCACAAAAGTCAACATAATTCCAAATTTTGTTGAAATAAAAAACTGCAAAAAGAAATTACTCCTTTTGCAGAAATTTTTTATGAGTATTATCTCTATATCAAATCTTAAACACTAACTCCGGAAATCTCAGCAATATCCTTAAATTCAATATCTTATACTCGTGTTTTCGGCAGAGAAGAAAAACTCTTCTCTGCCGATTTGTTTTATTATATTACTTTGCGGGCTTCTTTATTTTATTAAGCTTTGCGTTAATATCAAGAAGCTGTTCTTTTGTAAGATTTATGCCCATTGTGCCAATCATACCTGCAAGACGGATAAAGGTGAAGCCGCCCATCATCTGCATCATAGCGTCGTTCATTTCAAAGCCGCCTGCGACCTTGTCGCCCTTTTTGGGGAGCATTGAAGCAAAAACAGAGCTGAACATCTGCATACCTTCGGGAGTTGCCATAATGTCGGAGAGCTTGTCGTTGATAGAGAGGTATCCCTCCACCTCGGTAATGTCAAACCAGTTAAGAATTGCGCTCTTTTCTTTGAGTCGGTATTTTTCGTTAAAGCTATCCACCTTATTGATAACAGAGCTGTCGGAACATTCGCCTGCAACCGCCAAAAGCTCTGTTTTGCCCTTGTTAGGCACGTCGAAGTAGAAGAAGTGGTCGGGGGCCGTCTTTTTGCCGAGGGAAACGCCGTTTGCAAATAGCTCAACTTCGGGAAGGTTGGAGTAAACTGTAACCTTGGTTACATCCTCAACTCTGTCGATATATCTCTTGCCGCAAAGGTGAACGAAAGGAGCGTCCTCGGGGGAACGAAGCCAAGCCTTGTAAGCATAGAAGGAGTCCTTTTTGTACTTTCTGTCAAAGGTAACAAGGCCCTTATGGTTCTGTCCGTTTTCACCGCCCTCGGAACGTGCGTCAGCACCGAAGTCAAACATATTCCAAACGTGGGTTGCCCACATATATTTTCTGGTGAAGAGCTGTTTTATAAGCTCCTCGTGGTAGTATGCCTGATATTCCTCGGTATAGCCCCCCTGGGTAGGCTTTGAGGTGTGCCAGTCAAGAGCCTCGCAGCCGTATACCGAACAACCGATTGGAATATTTGGGTGAGTTTCGTGGAATTTATCGAACCAAGGGCCGTTCATAGAGGTGTCGCCGCCATACCAGCCGAAATAGTGGTTATAGGAAACGACGTCGGGAATCTGAATATAGGGACTGTCGATAGGACAGGGAGAAACCGCGGCTATGGTAGTGAGCCTGGTTTTATCCATTTCGTGACAGAGGTCGTTTAATATTCTGTGGTTTTCAAGAAGGTCGGGGTCGGAGTCGCCCTTCATCGTGATTTCGTTGGAAAGTCCCCAAACTACGATAGAGGGGTGGTTGTAATTCTGAATTATAAGCTCCTTCATCTGGGAGACTGTGTTCTCTCTGGCTGTGGGCATATGCTGTGAAATATAAG
This sequence comes from Eubacteriales bacterium, assembly GCA_045636445.1. GTDB lineage: Bacteria > Bacillota > Clostridia > Oscillospirales > CAG-272 > UBA1740. The sequence goes on from JAZTXO010000124.1 coordinate 36,850, forward strand.
GAATCTCCGCCCAGATAACAAGTCCTCGCTCGTCGCAGAGGTCGTAGAAATATTGGTCGTGCTGATAGTGAGCAAGACGAATGGTAGTACAACCCAGCTCACATATAAGATTCATATCCTCTCTGTGATGCTCGGGAAGAAGAGCGTTACCGATGCCCCATCTGTCCTGGTGGCGTGATACGCCTCTTAAGGGATATTCCTCTCCGTTAAGGATAAATCCACGCTGGGGGTCTATTTCAAACGAGCGACAGCCAAAGCGGGTACAAACGCTATCAAGAAGTTTATCGCCCTCGTAAATTTCCGCCTCACAGCAATAGAGGTAGGGGTCGGCAATTCCTCGCCAAAGATGAGCGTCTTTGATTTCAAAGGTAGCCTTTGTATCGGCGGATTCTTCCGACATAACTGCCTTTTCTTCCTTATCATATATTGTATATAGGATTTTCTGCCCTGCTTTGAGGTTCTTTACGAAAACCGAAACGTCTAACTTTGCGTTTTTGCCCTCAACTATGGGAGTCACCATAATACCCGAACCGCCGTAGTATTCGAGGTCGAAGTGCGTTTCGTTTACGCAGATGATATTTACGTCTCTGTAAAGACCGCCATAAAACGTGAAATCGGCAACCTGGGGGTAAACTCTGTCGTTTGCAGAGTTGTCAACGGCAATAACGAAGAGGTTGTCTCTTTCAAGGGCGTCTGTTATATCAACTCGCCACGTAGAATATCCGCCGTCGTGGTGGGCAAGATTTTTTCCGTTAAGATACACGTCAGCCGAAGAGTTTGCGCCGTTTATTTCAAGATAATATCTGTCCGCTTCGGGAAGGTCCATTTTGTCAAGAGTCTTTGCGTAATAGGCTGTTCCTCTGTAATAATCGTTTCCGCCGTCCTGACCGTCAATTGCGTTCCAGGAGTGAGGAAGATTTACAAAATTCCACTTGGGTGACACCTCACAGGGAACAGAGGTTGCTTCCTTGGAAAACGCCCACTTGGTATTAAAATTATAAACTGTTCTCATTTATATTTCCTTTCGTTTTTTGTATTATAGACATATTTTTTCGCTGAAATACGGCGTCCGACGAAAATTATACCGTCAGACGCCGTATATATCACTTATTATTAAATTTAAGCTTCTTCCGCTACTGAAGCGTCAGCTACCGCATGGCGAGCAGAGAGATCGGAATCCATCTTTTCAAGAGTTTTCTTGTCGATGTTATAAATAAACGCAAGTCCTACGAATTGGAGAATTGCAGAGAAGAGATAGAGTCCTGCAACAAGCCAACACATATTGTGAGCGGTCTGCAAACTCTGACCTGCCGCGCCCTTTTCGGAAACGTAACCGAGAACGCCCATAAGAGCAAGAGCGATAGTAGGGCCGACACCCTGCGCCAACTTTCTGAAGAAGGAGTGAAGAGCGTAAACCGTACCTTCCTCACGAGTGCCGAATTTCCACTCGTTGTAATCGATCGCATCACCCATCATAGCCCAGGATACGCAGGTGTAAACACCCATACCAACACCGAAGAATACGAGGCCGATCATATAAACGACAAGAGCTGTTCCGCTATCCTTCATCAAGGGGAATACCATCATAATAAGACCGCCCACAAGAGAAACGAGCGTTCCCATAACGGAAGCTTCTTTTTTACCGTACTTATCAACTATCTTCTTAATGAAGGGAATGAATAGGAGCATAGGAAGGAATCCGATTATCATAACGACACCGGAAAGCTCTGCCTTACCGAAGTATGTAGCAAACATAATGGTGTTTGCGGTGGTTGCAGACTGCATACCGAGGAACATACCCATAGCGGCGAGAGTAACACCGACTGCGGGGCGGTTCTTCATAAACTTTCCAAAAGAAGTGATTATGTTGATTTTCTCGGAGCTTTCACTTGCCTTAACGGCATTTTCGTCAACACGAATGGTTATCTTCTTAATCATAAAGAGGAAAGCTGCAAATCCGAGAATACCCATAATAAGAGCAGCAAGGAATGCGTTTCCGCCGATAAGCTCCTGGGCATCACCGAGAGTTTCGGGGTTTATCATCTGTTCGCCCATTTCATAGGGTTTGTTGGTCAGGGGATTTGTGTGGAACACACCGTCAAGACCGAGAATCTTACCCGAACCGTCATAAGTAATATCCTTCCAGATAAGGAAAGGAAGAATTATACCGGGAACCATATTTCCTGCCATAGAGCCGATAGAACGCCATGTGGAAAGCTGCGCCTGGTCACCCTTGTCAGGGCTAACGAGAGAGAGCATAGAACCGTAAGGAACGTTAGCTACGGTGTAGAATGCGTCCCAAACAACGTAAGCAACGATGAATATTGTGGACTTAAGAACAACGTGGAAGGTTTCCTGGCTCATTCTGATAGATTCGGGAAGAGGAAGGAACACCAACGCGCCCGCAACGAGCAAGCCGCAAGCTCCGAAGAAAATATAGGTCTTGAATTTGCCCATTTTGTATTTTCTCTTGTCGTTGTCTATCATAGATCCGATCATCGGATCGTTAATAGCGTCCCAAATCTGGGTTACAAGAACGAGCGCGGAAAGCAAACCTATCTCCATATACATATACACAAGCCAGAAGGTTTGTACAGTGCTCTTCAGCGCAAAGCTCATATTGCAACCAAAGTCACCCGCAGCGTATGCCAACTTATCCAGCATACCGAATTTACGCTTGCCGTTTTGGTCAAGCTGAATTTCTTTTTTCATTTGATTTCTCACTTTCTTGGATTTTTAATGCTTTACAGTTACATTACGCTTTATTATATCATATTCAAACACAAAATAGCAAGGGTTAAAACGGCTTTTCCCCACTTCCGACAACAAAAATTTACTTACAAATATGTAAAAATTATACAAAAAAACGCCTGTGCCAAAGAAAACTCCGCACAGACGCTTTTTTTATTTGCTTATTCGCATATCGTATTTTGACGCTACGTCTTTTGTTATGGAAATAAGCCGCTTCATTGGAATTGTCAGAATTTTATCCGGCTTTACCGATATAGCAAGCTGACGCGCGCATTCGGGTACTATCGGAACAAGCTGAACCTCTGCATCCTTGCCCTGCAAAATAAGCTCGGAGAGCATACTTATACCGAGATTATGCTCAACCATCGAAATTATTGCCGGGTCGTCAACGTAGGTCTGGGTTACAAAGGGACGAATGCTGTACTCCGAAAATACCGCCCCTATATCATCGTCAAAGCCAAGACCGGGCATAAGGAATTTCGTGCCGTTAAAGCCGCTTATGGGAAACTCACCGTTTTCAACCGGATAACCCTTGGGAAGAACCGCATAAAATCTGTCCGAGCCGAGAGTAGTCCACTTAAAGTCGTACTTTGAATTTTTAGTTCCGAAGCAAATGTCAAATCTGCCCTCGTCAAGTCCTCCGTAAAGCTCGGTAAGAGTACCCGTCTGAATGTTGACGGTTATGTCGGGAAATTCCTCGGAAAGTCTTTCAACGACCGGGGGCAAAACCGTTCCCGCAAGGCTGGAAAACGCGCCTATTCTTATAACGTTGTCGCCATAAGCCTTTAAAAGATCGATTTCTGCCGCGAGAGCGTCCTCACAAGCCACAAGAGCGCGGATTCGGGAAATTATTCTCTCGCCACCGGGGGTAAGCTTAACACCGAAATGCCCTCTTTGAAGAACCGGAAATCCAAGGTCATCTTCAAGCGCATTCATCATATGAGTAAGGCCCGATTGAGTATATCCCAATTTCTGAGCTGCCGCAGAAAAGCTTCCGAGATCCACAGCGGCAAGAAGCGCTTTGTATTTAGAAACGTTCATTTAACCACCGTTTTGTAAACCTTTATTTTCATTTTCGAGAAATAAGTTCATTTTTCATTCCTCATTTCTCATTTTTCATTCCCACTATGAGAAATCTCACACTTAATTAAAGTATCCCTCTCTGTAAAGAAGCTCTGCGATAAGAACTGCTCCGCCCGCAGCGCCGCGAAGAGTGTTGTGAGAGAGGCCTACGAACTTGTAGTCGTAAAGAGTGTCCTCACGAAGTCTGCCCGCAGATACACCCATACCGCCATAAATGTCACGGTCAAGCTTTGCCTGGGGACGGTTATCCTCTTCAAAGTAGGTAATAAACTGTGCGGGAGCAGAGGGAAGCTCAAGAATCTGGGGCTTACCCTTGAAGTTTTTCCAATCCTCAAGAATCTGCTCCTTGGTGGGCTTGTTTTCGAACTTAACGAAAACTGCAGCGGTGTGGCCGTCGGTTACGGGAACTCTGAGGCACTGGGTAGTGATTACGGGAGTGGTTGCGGGAACGACCTTGCCGTCCTCAACCTTACCCCATACTCTGAGAGGCTCTTTTTCGCTCTTCTCTTCCTCGCCGCCGATGAAGGGAATGAGGTTATCTATCATTTCGGGCCACTCCTTGAAGGTCTTACCCGCGCCGGAAATCGCCTGATAGGTAGTAGCAACAACTTCCTTGATGCCATACTTAAGAAGGGGGGTAAGCTCGGGAACGTAAGCCTGAATAGAACAGTTAGGCTTAACCGCAATAAATCCACGCTTTGTGCCGAGTCTCTTTCTCTGGGCCTCGATAACCTCAAGGTGAGAATCGTTGATTTCGGGAATTACCATAGGAACGTCGGGAGTCCATCTGTGAGCAGAGTTGTTGGAAACTACGGGAATTTCAGCCTTTGCGTATCTTTCCTCAAGAGCGCGTGTTTCGTCCTTGTTAAGGCTTACCGCACAGAATACGAAATCGCAAAGCTCCTTTACCGCATCAATATCCTCGGAAGAAATAACGGTCATATCAGCGATTTTTGCAGGACACTCGGTCTGCATCTTCCATCTGCCCTCTACCGCATCGGAGTACTTCTGCCCTGCGGTTCTTGCACTTGCAACAAGCGCGGTTATTTCAAAATAGGGGTGTTCGTTAAGGAGCATAATAAATCTCTGACCTACCATACCGGTAGCACCCACGATACCTACTCTCATCTTTTTGTTTTCCATTTTTTACCTAGCCTTTCTCTGCGACTTTCGCAGATATAAATATTTATAAAATCTAAGTGCCTATAATTCTATCATATTAAAAATTCTAAGTCAATGCTTTTTAACTTAAATTTATGAAATTTTCTCATATTCGTCACTTTTCACTTATACGTATTAAAAAATCCCATTACCCTTGTGCGATTTGCCGTTATATCTTCCGTCAAAGCACCTCTCGGAACGCTTCTTTTTTTATTAAGAGTCAAGGGTAAATAGTCCTAACGAATGAAAAAATACGAGAAACCTTACGGCATTTCTCGTATTTTTTCTCGTCCGTCTGCGTTTTTTAAGTTTATCGAGAAATTCGAGGTGCTTCAATCTCCCTGATTTCTTCTTCGTTTTTTAGATCGAATTCGGGGAAACAGATCAAATAGTAGTCACACTCATCGCAACAACACTCAAAGCCTTGCTCGCCGTTGCCAAGACAAACGGTAGGCTCTCCGGGCGTGAGTTCTATACCGGTAATATCTATTACTCTTTTTTGAATATTCTTATCCAGATTTTCTCCTATCGACATATAAAAAAGGTGCGCAACCGAAGCCACGCACCGAAAAACGCAAACTTCGATTGCTGCTACACAAAACCAGATAAACGGGATAATGGAATCCGACATACTACCTGCTCGAATTTGCGTTTTTACCAAATTCAAAAGTAGTATGCCAAAAAAGGGTATAGTATACCCATATAAATAGAAAGACCATTAGCCCTAAAGTTTATTCGGTTTTGTGTAGCGAATTTATTATATCACAATTTTTGATATTTGTAAATGCATTTAGCGAAATTAATCAAATTACATTGCGTAAGGTAGCAAAAAGCCTCCTCTGTGTAAAGGGTAGCCTAATTTGTCATTCCGAGCGGTAAGAATTAAAAACGGAGACACAGAGCCGAAGTCGAGGAATCTCCTTTTCCGAACCGCCTAAAGTCAAGGCTCGTGCAAGTGGGAGTCTTCGTTTGCCAAAGTCTGCGCCGCTTAAGGCTCCGAGTGGGAGATTCCTCAGTTTTAGGTACCGTCTTCGGGAAGTGTTCGCGATTTCGGAATGACAGATGCGGGGCAACACATCACGGTTTCGGGATGACAGATTTGCGAAAAAGCAAAATACGGCATACCTCTTTGGAGATATACCGTATTTCTGAAAACTATCCTTTAGAGTGATGCTCTAAACGTCCGTTCTTTTTGTTCGGTTATATTACGCCTTATTTACGATGCTGATTTTCTCGGGGGAGATGCCTGTGGTCTCGTAAACGATGGTGAAGATTTGAGCGGCTTCCGCAGCCTTAAGGCTTTCCGCTTTTACGATAACGCTTACCGCTCCGTCGGAAATTACCGCAACGCACTCTTCAAAGCCCTTTGCCTTAACGAGAGACTCGATATTCGCCTCGTTCTGAATGTCAACGGCTATCTGGGAAATCTTTGCGGTAGCCTCGCTCTTTGCTTCCTCGGTGGACTCGTCGCTTTCTGCAACGAGCTTGAGTACGTCGAGAGCCTCGTCTCTTGCCTCTTCTCTGTTAAGCGCGGTGGCGGTGAAGTAATTTGAGCCGTCTGCGTCACTGCCTGCGCTTTGGCTGTCGGAATAATTATTTTCCATATTATTCTCGCCATAGCCTAAAGCCGAGGTGGGGTCGTAGAACCAGCGGTAGTTAAGATAAACCGCAAGTCCGATAAGTAATGCGCAGGACGCAACTATAATGCCCTTGGCGCTTTTGGTGGAAAGAAACTGTTTGATTTTTTCGTTTGTCATTGTATGTTTTCTCCTTGAAATTTGATGCTTGATAAAAGATATGCCGTAAAGCACGGATATATTCCCTTTTTATTCCGAGATTTTTAATACCGAAATTCTGTTGTACCCCAAGCCGTAAAGACTGCTGATGAGCTTATAGAGTTTTAAGCGTACTTCGTCGCTTTGCGCCCCCTCGCAAAGAACGGCAACCGCCACGACCTCACCGTCATCACCGTAATTTATTACCGCCCGGCACTCCCCGACGCCCTCGACCGAGGAGCAAAGCCGACTTAAATCGCTAAGGCTTTCTTCGGAATGGGCGACCTCTTTGCTCCCCGAAATAAATATAAGAACCGCCCCGACAAGGGCAACAAGGACTATGCCCAGCGATTTTTTTCCTTTTAAGAACTCCAAAAATTTGCTATCCGATTTCAATTTCAACCTTACATTCTCCTATATCCATACCGTTTACGTATTTTTCAATCTCACGATAGTCCGAAAGTGCCGCCCCGCCCGAAAGAATTACCCTTACTTTCTTGGCTGTAAAGTCTTCTTTGGAGAAGCTTTCCGAAAGGACTCTTACTTCATTATAATTTAAGGAAAATTTCTCGCAAACCGCTCTTTTCACACCGTCGCAAAAGGCATTTTCAAATACTTCTTCGCCACTTCCCTCTTCGGCAGGGGGCATTTCGGGAAAAATATCATTAAAAGCTCCCTGCCAGCCGTCAAACACCGAAAAAAGAGGCGTACAGACCACCGAAAAAAGCAAAACTCCAAAGGCAAACCGCCTGAATGACTCAAGCCGTGAAGAATAGGCAATATGCGAGAGCGCCGAAAGAAAAGCCGAGGCTGAAAAAATTGAAATCATATATTCCTTCACGCGGAAGCAACCCCTCCCTTCATAAACATTACAATTTCAATTATATACACTAAAAGCGACAGAGCGTAGAGGGCAATCATAGCGTCCATTGAGCCTTTAAAGGAATTAAGCATTCCCGAGGCTCTTCCTCTGCCGCAAAAATCCGCAAAAGAGGAAACTGCCGCAATACAAAAGCGGTATGAAAGCAGCATAATTAAAGGTGAAAGAGCCATAATACCAAGTGTCCATATTGCCCCTACTCCCACAACGCCCTTTGCGTAAGCCAGTCCTGCTACAATAGTTGAAAGAGCGCCCGAAACCGAGCTTCCCACAACCGGAATAAGTCCCGAAGCCGCATATCTTGCCGCTCGCATAGCCGCATTGTCGGCAGCCGAGGCAACTATCGTTTGAAGGGCAAAAACAGCGCTTAATACAGAACAGACCGCGCCGATAAAGAACAAAAAGAATTTCTTTATTCCCAAGCTTAAGCGAAGCGCCGACTCGTCACCGAATGAGGATATAAGAGCCATAGCTAAAGAAAGTCCAACCACCGAAATGAAAATTCCGCACCCCTCGCCGCCGAGAAGCCAAAGGGTTAAGGTCATTCCCGAATTTTGCGCCAGCGAGCTGCCGGAGCTGCCCGAAGCCAGGCTAATTCCCGTCATTATAGGTACTGCTGCCGAAAAGAAGTCTGAAATTTCCGAAAGGCTGTCTGCTATCTCAACAAAAAGTCCGCCGATTTTCGAAAATACAAGAAGTGTGCAGGCAACGCTGACCGAGGTTTCGCAAACCCTTGATATTTCCCCCTCGCCCATTCCCGCAAGTGAGGAAAGAAGCACACAGCCCAAAAGTATAAGAAGGAAGGAAAATATCTCTCCCTTTTTGTCTGTCACAGAGGCAAAAATCTCGGAAAGAAGAGCATCAACACCGAGAGAGGAAAGAAGCTCGTCCCCCTCGGAAATTTCCACCTCTCCGGGAAGTATATCCTCAAACTCCTCTATGTACTCTTCGGCTTCTTTGCCGTAGGTTGGCAGGGTAAATATGGCGATTATGCCAACTATTATTAACATTTTGACTAGTTTTCTCATTTTATCAGCGATATTCCAAGATTTAGTATATCGTTAAAATACGGCAGGACAATAAGAAGTATTTCTATTTTTCCGAAAGACACAAGGGCCTTTGAAACAAAGCTTTCGCCAAGCTCTGCCGCCATATCCGAGCAAATTCCGAAAAGGTAACCTGCGCCTATGACCTTTGCAGCCGATGCGGCTATTTCGCCTATTCCCGCCCCCTTGGCAAAACCGATATATTCACCGAAAAGCTTGTCTATATCCTGAGCCAAGGCGGCAAAAAGCACCGCCACACAAATCAGGGAAACCGTCTTTTTGCCCTTAAAGCCTACCTCCGAGAGAAGAGCCAGGCAAAAGAGCATTATCATAGCCGAGCCGATAAGCTTTATCATAAGGAAAATACGTCCCTTAAAATTTTTATAACCTCTCCGATACGCTGGGCAAGTAGCATAAAAATCACCACCATTCCCACAAGAGACACCATAGTGGACTGCTCGTCACGCCCCGCCTTTGAGAGTATTTGACAGACGACCGCAATTATCATTCCGACTCCTGCCGCCTTAAGTACAAGCTCTATTTCCATAAAATCCCCTATTATATAATCAAAATTATAATGCCGAGGGCAAAGGATACGGCAAGAATACCTGCGATTTTCAAGTCTTTTTCGCTTTCGGTCTTTTCTTTTGCAAGACATTTTTCAAGAGAGGAAATTCCTCGGTCAAGCTCTTTAAGAGTTCCCTCTCTGTAATCTCTTCCAAAGCCTAAAAAGAAGCTATGAAGAATTTCCTTTACCTCGGTGGGCAGACCAAGTTTTTCTTCTATTTCAAAATAAGCTTCCCCGACACCCCTTTTCACTGCTCTTTCAAGATAGCCGCACTTTTCGAGAAAATCCTCTCTGAAATCGCAAAGGAGTCTGTCCGGCGGAGTAAGATAGCAGTCGATTTGCCTGCGGATATGAGAAAGAAGAGACAGAAATCCTTGGCAAAGGCCGTATCTTTGTTCAAGCTGCTTTTTGTATTCCTTAAAAAAAGCGATAGCCGAGGCGGCAATAAGTCCCATTCCGAAAAACCTTAAAAGAGTTGTCATATCCTGATTACCTCAAGCCTACGCCTGCCGTTTTCCAAAACTATTCCCGCTGCAACGTCAAACGCACCTGCGTCAAAGAGAGGCTTTAGGCTCGGCTTTGAAAAAAGCTCGTCCGAGGTAGAGGCGTGGGCGCTTGCCGCAATCCTTACGCCGCATCTTGCGGCAAGAGCTAAATTTGCAGCCTCTTCACCGCCTATTTCGTCGATTATTACCGCATCTGGCGAAAGCGTTCTTGTTGCGATTTCAATACCGATATGCTTTTTGTAGCCTTTCAGCAGGTCGATTTCGCAATCGGAAAAGTCCTCGCAGGAGAACTCTTCCCTCTCGTCTATTACACAGACTCTCAAAGGATTGTCTCCGCCGCCAAGAGAGCGTGAGAGCGACCGCAAAGCAGAGGTCTTTCCGCCGCCGGGCGGCGCGTAAACAAGCAATCCGCGCCTTGCAAGTCGAAAAGCCGAAAGCAACTCTTCCGAAAGTTCGCATTGTTTTGTCGGAAGCCTGAAAACGAGAGAGCTTATTTCCTCGATTCCAACAGTTCCTCCGCCCTCGTATCTTGCCGAGCCGACAACGCCGACTCTTATTCCGTCGGTATAGGGAATATAGCCTTTCGAAATGCAATCTCTGTATGCGTAGATAGCGCCTGAGCAAAGTCTTTTTACCGTTTCTTCCATTTCCTCACGGCTGATTTTGTAGGAAAGACCGACTCCTCTGCCGCCAAGTCTTAGCGAGCATCGCCCGAAGGCTCTGAGCCTTATTTCGCTAATATCCGACGCAGCTCCCGACCGTTTGAGGCAAAGAGCCGAGATTTCTTCTTCAAGTCCCCTTGGCAAGAGTCGCAGGGCTTTTTTCAGCCTTTGCTCTGCATTTTTTGCTATCATAGACATCCCTCTTTTTTGTTAATTTACATTTCACATCTGTTTGTTTAACAACTCAAAATAAATATTTTTTCTATTGACAACCGGGTTTCTTTGTGCTAAAATGTAGTTAATTTTTCGTCAGGAAACGGCGAAAAACACAAAACGCATGAAAGGTCGAGTACAATGAAATCCACCGGCATTATAAGAAACGTTGACGAACTTGGGCGTATTGTTGTTCCCAAAGAAATTCGTAAAAAACTTGGTATCGAAAACACCGATCCTGTTGAAATATATGTTGAAGGCGACAGAATAATTCTCACAAAGTATAACTCTGCCTGCCACTTTTGCGGCAGCTCCGAGGATGTTTGCGACTTTAAGTCTAAGAAAATTTGCGCAGCCTGCATTAACTCCCTTAAAGAACTTTGACAATAGGTTTTCCGCAGAGCCTTTTAGGCTTCTGCGGATTTTTTTGTTGTAAAAATAAACAATTCTCTTGATTTTCAATTTGTCTTATGATACAATGTATGCGATAGGAAAATAAATTTATAACCTGAAAGGAAAAATAAAATGAAAGTTGTAACTTTTGGTGAGCTTATGCTCAGACTTCAGCCCTACAATTACGAGAGATTCGTTCAGTGCGACCACGTTGAATTCACCTTCGGCGGCGGCGAGGCTAACGTTGCTGTTTCTCTTGCTAACTACGGTATGGACGCTGCATACGTTACCAAACTTCCTGCTCACGCAATCGGTCAGGCGGCTGTTAACTCTCTTCGCAGATATGGCGTTGACACTACCAAGATCGTTCGCGGCGGCGACAGAGTTGGTATCTACTTTAACGAGAAGGGCGCTTCTCAGAGAGGATCTGTTTGCATTTACGACAGAGCTAATTCTGCAATTGCAAAGGCTTCCAGAGAGGACTTCGATTGGGACGCTATCTTCGAGGGCGCTGACTGGTTCCACTTCACCGGTATCACTCCCGCGCTTGGCGCAAACGTTGTTGAAATCTGCCGCGATGCTTGTAAGGCTGCAAAGGCAAAGGGCATTAAGATTTCCTGCGACTTAAATTACAGAGGTAAGCTTTGGACCAGAGACCAGGCAAGAGAAGCTATGACCGACCTTTGCCAGTACGTTGACGTTTGTATCTCCAACGAGGAGGACGCAAAGGACGTATTCGGTATCGAGGCTGAAGCTACCGACATTTACGGCGGTAAGCTTAACCACGAGGGTTACAAGTCTGTTGCTAAACAGCTTGCTGACAAGTTCAATTTCGAGTACGTTGCTATCACTCTTCGTGAGAGCCGCTCGGCATTCGATAACGGCTGGTCTGCAATGCTCTACAACGTTAAGGCTGACGAATACTGCTTCTCCAAGAAGTACGACCTCCACATCATCGACAGAGTTGGTGGCGGTGACTCCTTCGGCGGCGGTCTTATCTACTCTCTTATGAATGGCAAGACCACCCAGGGCGCAGTTGAGTTCGCAGTTGCAGCATCTGCTCTTAAGCACTCTATCGAGGGTGACTACAATATGGTTACTCTTGCAGAGGTTGAAAAGCTCGCAGGCGGCGACGGTTCGGGCAGAATCCAGAGATAAAAGAACGAGGGGAATGCAAAACCTTTTTGCAAAAAGGTTTCACTCTTCAAAAAAAATCTCAAAAAAGTTTTAAGAGAGGTCGATTATTCGGCCTCTCTTTTTTGTGAGCTTCATCCTCTCCACCACCGCAAAGCGGCGTTCCCCCGTCTCGCCTCGACTCGGTCACAGAACGGCTCTGACTATTAACGTCATTCACTACCGTTCTGCCACATCGCCACCCCTATCTTGGGGAAGGCTACAAAGGGCATCGCTCCAACAACTTGACAAAATTTAAGCAAAGTGATATAATTCATATATAAATTAAAAGGAGAGTTTTTAATGAAAAAGCTTTATACCGTAACAGTTGTGTTCGTTCTTGTTTTGCTCATAGTTGTTGTCCTTGCAGGGGCGGCTCTTTTCGGCTTTTATCAGCTTTATCTAAAACCCCAGCCTGCCGATTTCGAATTTTCGCAGACTGTTGACGATAGCACAATAGTTGAAATAATTCAGGTTAAAAAGGTTTCGGACACCGAGCTTTCGCTTATTCCTCTTCAAGAGATAAAGAACACCGACGAATTTTTCGAAGACTTCAACAGCCTTGAATGTACTTCGGGTGTTTCTATTGAGGCGCTATCTACCTTTGCAAATCTTGATTCTCTTGACGCAATTAAAATTACATACGCTGACGGTAATTTTGACGTTATTACCCCCTACGGAAACATCGATTCCACCGTATTCACCCCCGATATTACTCTTGAAACGCTCATGAATGAGAAATATTTCTTCTTCGACCCCACAGAATTCGGAGCGCTTATTGATAAATATACGGAGTGATAAGCAGAATTTTTATATAAAAAACGAAGAACAAAATATAACAAAAAAGTGCGGAAATCAAATCCGCACTTTTTATATTTCCTTTTCTATCCACGCCATAAGGAGATTAACAATTCTCTCCTGCTGACTTTCCGTAAGAGCTTTTCCCTGCTTCACGTTATACCACTTTTCAAGGCAACCCCGACAACAGCAGGCACAAGCGTGCTGGGCAACGAATACGGGGTGGCCTCGCATCGGAGTTTGTCTGCCGTCGTTTGGTATTTCGGCAGGGGCAAGACGCTCTTTTACAAAGTCGGTTGCGTGGCGTCTTATGGTTTCTCTGCCCTTTTCGTTATAGTATGCCTTTTCTTTATGGTTAGCCGTAAGATAATCGAACTCATAAGGTTTTGAAAGATAGATTTCTCCCTATCCGTCACCGAATTTTTCTTAAATATCCGCATATTTCTCAAAAAATTTGGTTTGTCTATGAAAAAATCTATTCTTTCAAAACTGCTTCGCATCTTACGGTGAATAAATTTTTGATGGATTTTGATGCGACAAGTCGCAGTCAAGTGCGGACTTTACAAGGCTTGACGCATCGAAAGCCGCTAAAAGGTATCACCGTAAGACTTGTTAGTTCGATTATCTTACGGCTAAGGTGAAATTTTGCTCTGAAGCTTGACTTTTTGAGCCTGGAGAGAGTTTCGTCAATAGTTGGCATTACCCAAAAAGCTCCTCTGCATAGCGTACTGCTTCCATAGCGTCGGCAGCATACTTATCCGCGCCTATTTTCTTCGCATATTCCTCGGTTATAACAGCGCCGCCGACTATTACCTTTACCCGCGGAAGCTCCTTTTTAAGAAGAGCGACGCTTTGCGCCATTGCGGGAGCGGTGGTGGTCATAAGGGCCGAAAGTCCAACCAAAGGAGCTGCCGTTTCCTTTGCCGCAGAAAGAATAGCTTCGGGAGAAACGTCTCTTCCGAGGTCAAGCACACGGTAGCCGTAATTTTCAAGCAGAAGCTTTACGATATTTTTGCCTATATCGTGAATATCTCCCTTTACGGTAGCAATAACAACGGTAGACTTTTTGACCTCTTCACCGCTATTTGCCATAAATTCCTTAACGCTCTCGAATGCCGCAGCCGCAGCCTCGGCGCTCATAAGAAGTCCGGGGAGATATACCGTCTTTTTCTCAAATCCCTCGCCTTGAAGATTAAGGGCGGGGATTATTTCATTATTTACTATATCAAGGGGAGCGACGCTGCAAAGCATTTCCTTTGTCAAGGCTGCCGCTTTTTCTTTAAATCCCTTGATTATTGCATACTGAAGAGACGAGGAATATTTTTCTTCCGCTTTGCTTGGGATTTGTGACGAAGCCGCCTGAGAGGTGGCAAATTCCTCTATATGAGAAATATAATTTGCGCAGTTTTCGTCAAGAGCCATAAGGGCAAGATAGCTGTAATAAACCTTCATCATATCTGCCGAATAGGGGTTCATTATAGCAGCCGAAAGTCCTCTCGCAAGAGCAAGAGAGAAGAATGTTGAGTTTACCGCATCTCTTGCAGGGAGTCCGAATGAAACGTTTGAAACTCCGAGAGAGGTGTGACAGCCGAGATTTTTGCGAATATGCTCCATAGCCGAAAGAGTTACCTTTGCGGCATCTGCTTCGGCGCTTACGGTCATTGCAAGGGTGTCGAAAATTATGTCCTTTTTCTTTATTCCGTAGGATGCGGCGGTTTTGATTATTTTTTCGGCAATTTTTATTCTTCCCGAAGCGTCTTTCGGTATTCCCGACTCGTCAAGGGTAAGGGCAACCACAACTCCGCCGTATTTTTTCACCAGCGGAAAAACAGCCGCCATACTTTCCTCTTTGCCGTTTACCGAATTTATCATAGCCTTTCCGTTGTAAAGACGAAGAGCCGCTTCCATAGCCGAATAATCCGAGGTATCAATCTGCAAGGGCAGGTCACTCACCCCTTGAAGCTCTTTTACCGCCAGAGTAAGCATTTCCCTCTCGTCGATTTCGGGCATTCCAACGTTGACGTCGAGAATATGTACGCCCTTTGCTTCCTGGTTTGCTCCCTCGGTGAGTATATAGTTTATATCCCTTTCAAGAAGTGCTTGTTTGAAGCGTTTTTTGCCGGTAGGATTTATTCTTTCGCCAATAAGTACGGGGGAATTACCAAACGCTACCGCGTGAGTGTAGGAAGAAACTGCGGTAATGTTTTTCTCGGTTATTTTTTTGGGTGTAATGCCCTTGATTTTTTTTGAAAGAGCCGCAATATATTCCGGAGTTGTGCCGCAACAGCCGCCAACGACTCTGACGCCCAGGGGCAAAAGCTCGACAACCTCGTCGGCAAATTCCTCGGGGCTAACGTTATACACCGCCTCGCCGTTTTTAATTTCGGGAAGTCCTGCGTTAGGCTTTAAGACAATGGGGGTTGAAGAGACTTCGGAAATCCTCTTGATTATATCTCGAAGCTGATTTGGCCCGAGAGAGCAGTTTGCTCCGATAGCGTCAGCTCCCATACCCTCAAGCAAAGCCGTCATAGCTATGCCGTCAGCTCCCGTCATAAGCTTTCCGTCATCACCGTAGGCATTGGTTACGATTACGGGAAGGGTAGAATTTTCCTTTACAGCAAGAAGCGCCGCCTTTGTTTCATAGGAGTCGTTCATCGTTTCGACAGCAACAAGGTCGGCTCCGTATTTTACGCCTAACCTTACGGTTTTGGCAAAAATCTCCACCGCAGACTCGAAATCCAAGTCCCCGAGAGGTCGAAGAAGTCTGCCCAGAGGGCCTATATCAAGAGCCACGAACATAGGGCGGTTGGAATTTACCTCTTCCCTTGCCCCTTTTGCGTTTTCTATGGCGCACTTGACGATTTCCTCAAGCTCCTCTTCCGAAAATTTCAGAGAATTAGCGCCAAAGGTATTTGCGTAAACAACGTCAGAGCCTGCTTCAAAATAGGCTCTGTGAACGCTTTTCACTTCCTCTTTATGAGTTATATTCCAATATTCGGGAAGCTCTCCGGGCATAAGTCCCTTTTTCTGCAAAAGAGTGCCCATACCACCGTCAAGCAGAATGATATTTCCGTCTAAAAACTCTCTGAAATCCATTTTTTTCTCCAAAAATCAATCTATACCCACGAATGCGGTAACCGACTTTGTGGGCGACATTAAAAGGCTTTCGTTTAAGGTGACTCCGATTCTTTTTTCAGGCTCAAGGAGCGAAAAAATCTCCCTTTGAAGCTCCAGGGGCAGGTCTCCGTAACCCGGACTGAATCTCGGGCGGAGCTTTACTCGGTACTCCTCTTTGTACCAATCAAGGAAGGCATCGCAAAGCGCCTCTACCCGCTCCGAGCCGACAGCGGACAAAACCACCGCCTTTGACGGCGAGAGCCTTGAATATTTCAGCGCCTCTCGGTCGAATACAGCACCTACGGTAGCGCAAAAGAGAAGCGCCCTTTTGCAACCCGAAAGGTTTTTCCTAAGTCCTAATGAGTCAGCAAAAATACTGCCGATTTTTATTCTCTCCCCCTCTTCCGATAAGGGAAGCTCCGCAAAGCAAACTGCGGGTTTTACACAAACCTCAAAATCAAGCGGGAAACACTCTCCCCCTGCATATCTTGCAACCTCTTTTTCGGATATAGGCGGCAAGGCCAGGTCTTTTTTTACTCCTACCGTCATTTTCCTAAAATATCCGAAAGGTTTGCCATAATTCTCTCGGCAATCTCGGGTTTGTTCATTGTATAAAGATGCACGTGGGTTATTCCGTTAGCGTAAAGGTCGATTATCTGGTCGGTAGCGTAGGCAACTCCCGCCTGCATCATAGCCTTATCGTCCCTGCCGAATTTGTCAACAAGGTTCTTAAATCTTTCGGGCATAAAAGAGCCTGAAAGAGTGATAGCTCTTTCAACCTGCCTGCCGCTTGTAATAGGCATAATTCCCGGAATTACCGGCACGGTTATGCCAAATTCACGGATTTTGTAAAGAAAACTATACAAAATGTTGTTATCGAAGAACATTTGCGTGGTCAAAAAGTCGCAGCCTGCATCAACCTTTTCTTTAAGGAATTTTATATCATTGCGTCTGTCGGTGCTTTCGGGATGTATCTCGGGGTAACAAGCTCCGCCGATACAAAAATCATATCCCGACTCTTTAAGCTCACGGACAAGCTCTACTGCGTTTCTGTAATCCCAAAGGCTTCTGTCCTCGTTTTCCCTATCCTTTGGAATATCGCCTCTCAAAGCCATTACGTTCTGTATTCCCGCAGAGGAAATGTCCTTTATTCTTTCTCTTACGGTTTCCTTTGTTGAAGAAACGCAGGTAAGGTGAGCAATGCTCGGCACTCCGTAGCGTTCCTTTATGTTCTTTGCAATATCGAGAGTATATTTACTTGTTCCTCCGCCTGCTCCGTATGTAACGCTCATAAACGAGGGGCGAAGAGCTGCAATTTTCTCGGTCGCTTCCTTTACGCTGTCGTAGCTCGACTCGCTTTTTGGGGGAAAGACCTCAAAGGATATTGAAAGCCTCTCGTCCTTAAGAAGACTTGAAATTTTCATATATTGACTCTTCCTTTCTTTTAAAGGTGAAAATTTCGGTTTCCCGAAAGCTTTTTGACTCTTTTTCTATATCAAAATGAACGCGAGCAGCACCAAAGCGAGTACAAAAGCCGCAGCCGAAACAAGAACGAGCGTTCTCTTAAATGCTCTTTTGGTGGCTCTGTCCGACGCTCTTTTAAGGTAAATCGAAAGGGGGTCTTTGCCCTTCATTGCAGTTTTTTTAAAGGATTTTACCCAGAGAATATCATCTTTTGTAATGTTGTTAATATCCTTAAGAGCTCCGGGCTCGTGAGCTATGCGATTTCTTATGGCTCTGTACTTCGTAAGTCTGTGAAGAGCGTTATCCCTTCCCGGGGCGTACTTTGCCGCTGTAAGCTTGTTTATATACTCGGTAACGCCCGTCTTTGTGTCGAGTTTTCCGCACAACGCTTTATCAAGCTCAAGATATTCTCCTAAAAATTTCTGATTGATTCTGTTGTAATTCATTTTTCTCTCCGTTTCGGAAAATTTAACTTTGTAGCTCGTCCCGGTCTATAAGGATAAGCTCTCCTAAATGAAGCGAATATATACCGACCTTGTCGGGCGCTTTGCCAAACATTTTTTCCACCGCAAGGGAATAGTAGGAAAGCTGGGTCTTATGCTTCTTTCGAAGGGTTTGTCTGCCCTTTTCTCTGTCGGAAAGCTCTTCCTTTGAAAGTCGGTCGGTTTTATAGTCGTAAAGACCGATAGTACCGTCAGAGCCTACGATTATACAGTCGATTACACCCTGCACCAAAATTTCCCTGCCCGAGTAAGCCGAAATCAGCTCTTCGTCGGTGGTAAAATATTTTGCGGGAAGCCTTGTATTAAAGCGAAGCTCACGGTGAAGTCTCTGCGCTGCGAGCATTTCGGAAAACAGCTGTGAATTCCTAAACATTTCAAGCTCTTCAAGCCTTACTCTCTCTGCGTCTGTCGGTGAAATATATCCTTCCGAAACAAGCCTTGAAAGCTCCTTTTTCGCACCGTCTCGCAAGAATTTATCAAGGTCGCAGAACTGCATAAAGTAGTGAGTTGCGACACCTCGTCTTGCGCTTTCCTCAATGCGAGAGCCGCTTATAAATTTGGGAAGATAGGTTCGGTCTGTATCTGCCTTCTCTTCCGTCATATCAATAACGCCCTCGGTCGCATAGTCGAGAACTGTCGGAGAAGTTTTGGAGACCGACATCTTTTCGGGAAGCCTTGTAAGAGCCTTATTCGGATACTCAAACTTAAATCTTTCCGAAAGCTCCATTGAAAGCTCCTTTATGTCCTCGCTCTTCTCCCCGTCGCTTTCCCCGCAGGATACGCCAAGGTCAAAATGTAACTTTTCGTTTACAAAATCTTCGGGGAAAATCGGCTTTTTGCCGGTTGTTACAAGGATAATTTCCAGGTATGACCGAAGCTTTCTCATACTGTAAGGCGAAAGGGTCTCACGAAGATAATCAATCTCCTCAAGATAACCGTCGGTGTCTTTTTTGGGAGAAGTTCCTACGACAAAAAGTCTCTCTCTGGCTCTTGTCAAGGCAACGTAAAGCACACGAAGCTCCTCTTCGGTATATTTTTCGAAGTTGTAGCGGTTTATCAAATCGAAAATAGGGTTATTCACCACCGAAAGTCCCGACGGAGTGCGAAGTCGCATAGCGATTCCCATTTCCGCGCTGAAGGCAAGTCGGTTTTTGGAGTCCTTGTTAGTAAACGGAGCGCCTGCGTTTACCATAAATACTATGGGGTATTCAAGTCCCTTTGATGCGTGGCAGGTAACGATACGAACTGCCGCCTCCTCCGACGACTCTCTTGCATCGTCAAAGGTCGTACGCTTATCTATAAGGCTGTTTATAAAATGAATAAAGTTATAAAGTCCTTTAAACTCTCCGCCCTCAAAGTCACGGGAATAGTCGTAAAGAATCATAAGATTTTCTTTTCCGCCGCTCTCGGACGCCAAAGCAAGAAGTCCGGTTTCGTGATACAAGCGGAAGAGAAGCTCGTCGCAGCCGAGTCCCTCGGAAATGGCTCTGTATCTGTGAAGCTCGGAAAGGAATTTTTCGCCCTTTGAAAATTCGGGGTGATTTTTATTATAGGCTACGAGAGCATCGAAAAGGCAGGACTCCTTGTCCTCTTTTCTTATGAGACAAAGCTCCTCGGGAGTGAAGCCGTAAAGGGGTGAACACATAAGTCCCGCAAGGTAAATATCTCTTCTCGGATTGTCAACCGAATTAAGAAGGCAAAGAGCCAAAAGCACCTCGGAAGAGAGGAAAAAGCTTTTCGCGCCCGAAATTTTTACCGGCACACCGACTCTTTCAAGAGCCTCGGCATATTTATGGTCTTTACCCTTTGCATTTCTTAAAATTATGGCAATATCCGAGGGAGCAACCGCCCTTCCGTCGGCAAGTCTGCCGTTTTCCAAAAGCTCCTTTATCTTTGTTGCTACAACAAGGGGAGCTTTTTCGTTATCCGTACCCTCTTCGTCAAATTCCTCGTCGTCGCTCTTTTTATCCAGCATACAGATTTCGGGAGAGTGATATTCAGGCTCTAAATCGTAAACCTTCGAATAGACAAGTCGGTCTTCATCAACATAACCTATGGACTCGCCCACAAGAGAAAACGCCTTGTCGAAAACAGAATTGACAAAGTCAACAACACCCTTGTCGCACCTGAAATTATCCGACATAAAAACAGCCGACTCTTCCCCCGCCTTTGCTTCCGAAAGAGGAGCAAAGCTACGCTTCATATCCGCAAAAATCTGCGGTCTTGCGTGGCGGAAGCCGTAAATACTCTGCTTTATATCGCCAACCATAAATCGGTTATCCTTACGGGAAATAGCCTCGAAAACGCTGTTTTGCAGGGCGTTTACGTCCTGATACTCGTCAATATATATTGCGTCAAAGGAACGCATAAGGTTTTCGGCAACCTCTGTGCGTTTTCCGTCCCGGACAAGACAGCGGTAGGCAAATCTTTCAACGTCAGAGTAGGAAAGCGCCCCTCTGCGAAGCTTCTCTTTTACGAAAAGGCTGTCAAAACGCTGAAGAAATCTGTAAAGAAGTCCGCATTTTTCGTAAAGGTCGGAAAGGAGCTTTTCCCAAGCCTCCTTTGTGTAAACAAACAACGGACGAAGCTTTTTTGCAACGTCATTCTTTAAGTCGTTACGCAGGGTGCAGTAAAGCTGCATAGAATAATTTGTGTCCTTGGTTATGGAAGGACGGGTTTTAAGGGAGAAGGAGAGGACGTTTTCTCTCATACTCTCGTAATCCTCTGCGGAATAAATTTTATCCATTACCGCAAGGTCGCATTCGGCGCATTCCGAAAGCTTTGCGGCGGTTTCGCTGCCGCCGAAGGTAGGCAAAAGCTCCTTTGCAACGTCTATATAGTGCTTTAGCATCTTCCTTGCAACGTTTATAAGGTATGCATTATGAGGAGTTTTTTCCAAAGAGGTGTAGTTTTCCTTATTGTAAAGCTCCCCAAGACGCTTCACAAGCAAAATTCCGTCCTCGGCGCTTTCGCACTTTTCGTAAATCAGCCTGAAAACCTCGGAAAGCTCGTCGGCTCTTTTGGAATCGGTAAGGCAGTCGGCAAGGGCTTCAAATTCCTCCGGGGTTGCAATTTCAGGCTCTTCGCCCGAATATACCGCCTCAATAAGTCCCCCAAGAATAGATTCGGCAATAAGATGGCACTCGGCAACGTCGGCAATTCTGTAATTAAAGGGCACTCCCACTCTGTCGGCATTGGCTCGGAGAATATCTCCGAGGAAGGAGTCTATTGTTCGTATTTTTGCCTGGGGCAGCATAAAGAGCTGACGCTCAAGTCTGTGATTTTCCGGGTTTTGGCTTACCGCCTTTTCAAGAGCTGCGGATATTTTAGCCCGAAGCTCGTTTGCCGCCGCATTGGTAAAGGTTACAACAAGAAGATTTTCAACCGAAACCCTATTATTTTCGTCCATAAGCGACTGAATTATTCGTTCGGTAAGAGTAGCGGTTTTTCCCGAGCCGGCAGCTGCCGACACAAGCAGAGTTCTGTCTCGTGTTTCAATTGCCGTTCTTTGCTTTTCTGTCCATTTTCTTTCTGCCATTTTCCGCCCTCCTTATGTTTTATAAATATTTTAACATAAAAAAACCGTCATTTCAATAGAAATATTGCTTATCTTGGATTTTCTCTTGAACTTGACTTCAACTTGTGCTAAAATAGATAAAAAAAGGAGGTGCAATATGGGCTTTAATATCGGAGAGCTTCGGCTCAACAAGGGTGTTATGCTCGCCCCTATGGCGGGATATACCGACAGAGCTATGCGACTTGTCTGCCGAGAGTGGGGCTGCGAATATTCGGTAACCGAAATGGTCAGCGCAAAAGCGGTTGTCTTTAACGACAAAAAAACCTTCTCTTTAGCAAAAATCCTGCCTGACGAAGGCCCTGTTGCAATACAGATATTCGGCTCAGAGCCTGAAATTATGGCAGAGGCGGCGTCAAGGCTTGAAAAGCCCCAAGAGGGTGCGTTGCCGGTGGCAATCGACATAAATATGGGCTGTCCGGTTCATAAGATTTTCTCTAACGGCGAAGGCTCTGCTCTTATGAAATCCCCGGAGCTTATTGAAAAAATCGTAAAGGCGGTAAAGGAAGCCGTATCAATTCCCGTAACCGTAAAATTAAGGTCGGGAATCGACCAAAAAAGCATAAATGCCGAAGAATGCGCCCTTGCCGCAGAGGAAGCGGGAGCTTCGATGATTTGCCTACACGGAAGAACGAGAGTTCAGATGTACGGTGGCTTTGCAGACCGTGAAATCATTAAAAATGTAAAGCAAAGGTTACATATTTCCCTTGTTGCCAACGGAGACGTCACTTCCCCGGAGACAGCTCTTGATATGCTTCGCGACACAGGAGCTGACGGAATTGCCATTGGAAGAGGAGCTGTCGGCAACCCGTTTATCTTCTCGGAGATAATTTCCGCCCTTGAGGGAAACACCTCCCCTGCCGTAACGCTCGAAGAACGGGCGAAAGTTGCCCTTTTCCAGCTTAAGACCGCAATTTTGGACAAAGGCGAGGCGGTTGCCACCGCAGAAGCAAGAAAGCAGATTGCCCTCTACCTCAAAGGCTTCAGAGGAGCTTCCGCCCTTCGGGCGCGGATAAACACCGCAACCCGCTACGAGGAAATAGAGGAAGCCTTTGCCTTGGCTTTGAAAGAAAACCAATAACAAAAGGAATATAAAAAAGAGCACATACGCAAGACTCAAAAATCTTGTATATCTGCTCTTTTTGTTTTATCTTATTCTCTGCCGATAAGGTTAATGCATCTTATTTTAAGCTGCTTTTTAAGATTTTTCACCGTTTCGGGAAGCTCGGTAAGGTTAAGTTCGATTTTCACCGGAGCTTTTGTGGTTATGTCAAAATAGTTGTCCGAGAACACCGCAGGCGTGTCGGTAAGGACAAGCTCAACTGCTCCCGCATAGGCTTCCGCAGAAAGGGTTATGCTGAACCGTCTGTCCGAGCCGGAAATTTCCGCCTTAATCTCGGGATTTTTGTACTCGAATTTCTTGTGAGAGGAGAAAATCTTCGCTCCTCTGAAGCTAAGTCCTGCCGCATCGGTAAAGATATACTCCAAAACTCTGTTGTTCAAATTACCGCTTACGTACTCGGTAAAGTCTCTTGTAAAGATTTTTCTTCCGGAGGATTCCTCGATTTCAATATCCTCTGTGTTCTTATAAATAAGATTGCACTCCGAGTCGATTATGCGGTATTCAAGCTTACCGAAGGCTGCGGTCTGCTTATTATTGTAAGCAAAGAAGGTGACCTGCGTACCGATAATATCGGCATCTATTGCAATGGGTGCGAAAAATTCCGCTGCGTAATACTGAGCCGCTTTCCAGCCTGCTTCTATATCAAGGGCGGACTCGGAAATAAGTCTCTGCGAGCTTATGTCCGAAAATACTGCTCTGCCCCTTTCACCGAATTGACGCCTTCTTGCAAACATTTCTCTTTTGTAGTTTTCCGCCTGGGAAAGTCTTGAAAGATATGCAAAATCCGAAGAATTCGAAGGGTAAAGATAGCCGTGAGCTACGTTTGCGGCAATCTCCTCGCATCTTGCGCCGCTGTATTTTTCCATAACCGGCGAAAGCACGTTTCTGTCAGCCTTGGGAACGAAGCGGTAAAGCAAACTGTCCGAAGGAATCGACGGCTCGCCGAAATAGACCGGAGCGCTGTCCTTAAAGGAAAGGCTCAAAACGGGAGCTGCTTCATTTAATATTGCCGTAATCTCGCTCTTTTTGTCGCTCATACCAACAAGCTCAACCA
Organism: Eubacteriales bacterium; assembly: GCA_045636445.1. Classification (GTDB taxonomy): domain Bacteria; phylum Bacillota; class Clostridia; order Oscillospirales; family CAG-272; genus UBA1740. The sequence continues at coordinate 60,694 of JAZTXO010000124.1, forward strand.
TAGCAAACGAGGGGTGGTGAGCTAAAGCCGCAATGCTCGATAAAACAGACTCGTCAAAACGCTCCGTCTCGAAAATCACGCTTATGCCGTGTACGTCGCAAAGGTCGAAGAAGCTGTTTGCGGGCAGGCTGTTCTTCACAACGAAGCAGTTAAATCCTGCCATAGCCGCAGAGGTCACGTATGCCGCAGTGCGACGGCGTACGTCGTTGGGAAGATAAACTCTTTCGGGAATATATACAGAGCCCATAGGCAAGAACACTTGCCCGTTTACCACAAGCTTTTCTCTGTCGTCAAAGGAAGCCGCAGTACAAAGACCGACACGCATTTCTACGGTGTCCTCTACCTCGAGGTCGCCGTAAAGATTTACTGCCAGCTTATAAACGTTTTGAACTCCGAGTCCCTTGGGCCACCAAAGAAGCGGGTCTTTTACGGTTATCTCGGCAACACCGTTGGTAAAGCCGCCGTAATAAATATGTCCCGAGCCTGAAATGAGGGTTGCAACGCCTCGGCTGTTTTCGTTGTTTCCAACGGTGAAAAGCTCCACTTTCACGGTAACAAAATCGCCGATTTCCACTTCTTTAAGCTTTACTGTATCGATTATTGCATTGTCAAAACGCAAAATTTGTATAGGAGAGTGAATTCCATAGTCGCCCTCGGGCTTCGAGAAAATAAAGGAAAGCTTGTTCTCGCCCATACGAATATTATTTCCAAGGTCAACAAGATAGCTATCCCTCTCACCGTTGAGCAAGGTTATGCAGCTTCCGTTAAGCTCCACCGAGCAAGGCCCTACAACACCGCGGAGTCTGAGATATGAATATTTTGACTCGGAAATTTCCTCAACGACAAAAGAGCAGGAAAGCTTCATTTCCTGAAGAGAAATCTCTTCGAAATCAAAGCACCTTCTTTCTGCCATTCCAAGCTCCGAGAGCACAGAATAAAGTGTTTCGGGCAGCGTTACCGCATAGCCTTCAACTCCGTCGCACTCAAAGAGCATATCCTTTATCTCGCGTCTTATCATAAAACTCTCCTTTAGCTCCGAGTCGGAGCAAAATCTCTGTTTATTACAGTATACCACAGTTTTTTAGGAATTTCAACTTTTAAAATAAAAAAAGGAGAGCCAAGTCTAAAAAAACCGACTCTCCCGAAAATAATGTAAATATTTGTTTATATTTTGTTCCTTTTAATTTTGTCGGTAATTCCGAAAACAAGCCTTTTTATATCCTTTTTGAAAATCTGGATAAGAATGCCGAGAGAAAGTCCTATTCCTATCATTCCGAGAAGGAAGCCTATATTTTCAAATGCGGGTAAAAATCCTAAAATATCCCCCGGGATAGCTAAAATATCGGCAGGGATAAACGAAAGAAGCTCGTTTGCAAAAATGCTCAAAGGAACGGTCAAAGACATTGCAACACCGACTCCGATACAGACGGAAGCTCGCCATTTCGTAAAGGGCAGACAAAGGGAAACAAGGTTTACATAACCTACGAGAGTAACCACTATCATTGCCACGGCATTAAAGCTTTCTGTTGAAATACCGACTCTCAGGCTTCCGAGAATAAGTATCAGCAAAACGGGAAGATACATACCCAAAGCCGACGGTATACTCTCAAGCATAACCGTTTTCAAGAACGAGCCTTTTATCATACTGTAATTCGGCTCAAAGGCAAGAAGCACCGAGGAAATTCCTATTACGAAGAATTCCAAGAGCATAAACTGCTTCGGCTCGAAAGGATACGTCATACCCGGAACGCATATTGCGAAGAGGGAAAGTCCGATTACAAACACCGTCTTCATAAGGAAGAGGGCGGCAGAATTACGCACGTTGTTAATGCAACGTCTGCCCTCCTTAACTACCTCGGGAAGAGCTGCGAAATCCGAGTCGAGAAGAACTATCTGGGAAACGGCTCTTGCAACCTCGCTGCCGTCAGCCATTGCGATAGCGCAGTTGGACTCTTTAAGAGCTAAAGTGTCGTTTACACCGTCGCCGGTCATTGCAACGGTATGTCCCTTCGCCTTAAGAGCTTTAACAAGCAGCACCTTTTGTTCGGGGGTAACTCTGCCGAAAACGGAGTATTTTTCTGCCGCTGCCACAAGCTCCTCATCGGAAATATCGGTGCAGGAAATATAATTTTCAGCTCCTATTACTCCAACTCTTTTGGCAATAGAGGAAACGGTTGCCGCATGGTCGCCGGAAATGATTTTAACGCTGACGCCCTGGCTCTGGAATTTTTCGATAACCTCACCTGCGTTGGGGCGGATTCGGTCGGCTATGGCAATCATAGCTATGGCTTTGCCTTGACCGTCAATAGAATCAAGCTCTGCAAGAACGAGGACTCTTTGTCCTTCCTTTGCCCTTTCGGCAATCTTTTTTTCGGTTTCAGCGTCTATTTGGCAGGGAACAAAGCCGGGAGCGCCAATTGCAAAGCTGCCCTGCTCCGAGATAGCCACCGCTGAATATTTTCTCTTTGATGAAAACGGAATTCTGTCAAGAATTTCGCATTTTGTCTGTCCGAAATATTCTATAAGAGCCTTGGAGGTGTTGTTAAGGCTTTCCTCTGCCCCCTCGACCATAGAAACGATCTCTCTAACTCGCTCCTCGGAGACCTCCGAAAGAAGCTCAAAGCCGCAAACGCACATTGTGCCGTCGGTTATCGTTCCCGTTTTGTCAAGGCAGATAACGTCAGCCGAGGCAAGCATTTCTATGGAATACATATCCTGAACAAGAGTGCGTTTTTTCGAGAGAAGAATTACGCTGAGAGTAAGAGTGACCGTTATAAGAAGATAAATTCCAGAGGGAATCATTCCGACTACCGAGCCTGAAGTTTTTTCTACGGTCGTAACGAAATCCTTGCCTGTATCGAAGAAATTCGTCACCGCCATAAAAGCGGTCATCGGAATCATAAAAATTCCTATATATTTTATGAGATTATTTAAATCGCGGAAGAGGTTTGACGCAGGAGCTTTAAAGCCCTTTGCCGCAGACTCTATGGTGTGAACGTAGTTGCCGTCGCCAACCGCAGTAACCTTAACGTAAATCATACCGCTGACAAGGAAGCTTCCCGCAAGGACTCTGTCGCCCTCTTGTTTTTTTATGGCGTCGGCTTCACCGGTCAGCATACTTTCGTTAGCTTCCGCCACACCGTAAACAACAACGCCGTCAGAAAGCACCTGCTTACCAAGCTCCACACGCATAACGTCGCCTAAAACGATGTCCTTTACGTTGATTTCCACCTCTTTGCCATCACGAACGACCACAGCCTTCGGCTCTGTTGTAACCGAGAGCTTTTCGACCGTTTTTTTCGCTCGGATTTCCTGAACGGTGGCAATAAGAATGTTGGGAATTACGATAAAGACGAAAGTAAGATTAGTGTAGCTTCCGCAGACTATAAGCACAAGGGCGATTATAGCCCATATCATATTAAAGAAGGTGAAAAGGTTGTCTAAAATTATGCGAAGATAGCTTTTTCCCGCCTTTTCTTTGGAGATATTTACGTGGCCGAGAGCCTTTTGCTCCATGACCTGCTCGGAGGTAAGGCCTATGACCTTTTCCGAAAATTCTTTGTTTTCCATTACCATATATTTGACCGTTTCTTAAAAACAGTAAGCTTAAAATTTTCGACTTACTTTATTTTGCACAAAATAATATAGCACACAAAGCTGTTTTTGTCAACACAAAAAAGCCCTTTCTCTTGACTTAATCCCCTTTTTGTGCCATAATATATGTGTTATCGGTTTTTAACCGTGTGAAATTAAGAAAGGAGAGGGATTTTGGAAAGTGTTCTTTTGAAAGTCAGTAATAACCGCCGTTTATGTAAAATTCTGCGTTTTGTTTCCCACCTTGCAGGTATTTTAGCCTTTGTTCTTTTTCTGTCGACCTTTATCTTGACTCTTCTTTCCTCACCGATTGGAGCTGTAAAGCTTTTAATTATTCTCGGTGTTTCTTATGCCCTGGTAAGCCTTTTCAGAAAAATCATAAACGCTCCCCGCCCCTATGAGCTTTACAGTTTTTATAAAGTACCGCCGAAAAGCAAGTTTGGCGTATCTTTCCCCTCAAGGCATACCTTCTTGGTATTCGCTATCGGTACGCTTTGTTTTCCTCTTTTGCCCCTGCCCTCTGTCATTCTTCTTCTTTTCGGAGTAATGCAGGCTATATCAAGAGTCCTTCTCGGCATACATTTTATCCGTGACGTCGTATGCGGAGCAATTCTCGGAATTATCTCTTCGATTATAGGACTTTTAACTCTTTTTCCCTACCTTTGAATAAAAACCGGCCTCACGTCAATAATTTTCGAAAAAGACGGTGGAGGCCTTTTTATATGGCAGAAAACGAAGATATAAAAACTCTTTATACAAGCTATGGCGAGAACGTAAATTTTATGCGTAACGCATTAAGAGTGAAGGAAAGCTTTGATATAATCGAAAGGCATCTTGCGGTTTGCTCAAGAGATATGTGCTTTTTTTATATTGACGGCTTCACAAAGGATGCGGAAATGCAGAGAATTATGCAAACGCTCTTGGGCCTTACCGAGCCTATGTCCGCAAGGGCCTTGGAATTAAGGCTTCCTTACGTTGAAATTGCAAGAGAGACCGATTTTGATAAACTCATTCTTGCGGTTCTTTCGGGACAGACTGTGATTTTTGCCGAGTCTTTCGGGGCGGAAGCAATAATTGCAGACCTAAGAACCTATCCCGCAAGGTCAACCTCCGAGCCGGAGGGCGACAGAGTTATGCAGGGAGCAAGAGACGGCTTTGTTGAAACTCTGATAATGAATACCGCCCTTATAAGGCGAAGAATAAGAGACCCAAGGCTGACTATGGAATATTTCAATATTGGCGGCTCGTCGGCAACCGACGTTGCGCTTTGCTATGTTAAGGGTATTGCAAGTGAAGAAAGCCTTGCCGACATAAGGAAAAAACTCTCTGCCGTAAAGCCAAAATCTCTGACACTAGGCTATCAGAGCCTTGCCGAAACGCTTATCCGGCGAGGGTGGCTTAACCCCTTTCCGAAAATCCGCACTACCGAGCGTCCCGACACCGCCTCGGCGCAGCTTATGGAGGGAAGCATTATAGTCCTTTGCGACACCTCGCCTCTTGCGATGATTTTGCCCACTTCGATTTTCGACTACCTTGAAGAAACCGGAGATTTTTACTCTCCGCCTCTGACCGGAAGCTATCTTAGGCTTGTTCGTTTGGGAATACTCCTTTTATCGGTGATTATAACGCCTCTTTGGTATCTTGCCTTGGAGTATCAGCATCTTTTGCCCGACGCTCTTTTGTTTTTAGTGCCGGACAATCCCGGAGCTCTTCCTATAATTTTACAGCTGCTTCTTGCCGAGGTGGCAATAGACGGTCTCAAAATCGCATCAATGAACACACCCGACATTCTTTCAAACTCCCTTTCGGTGGTGGGCGCGTTAATTCTCGGCGACTTTGCCGTTGAGGTAGGCTGGCTGTGCGGCGACGTTATACTTTATATGGCATTCGTCGCTATCGCAAACTTTGCCCAACAAAACTACGAGTTAGGCTACGCCTTTAAATTTATGCGAGTCATTACTCTTATACTGACCGCGCTGCTTGGAATATGGGGCTTTGTTGCAGGTATTCTTCTCTTTATCCTTGCCGTTGCAACGAACAATAACGTCATCGGCAAAGGCTACCTTTATCCCCTCATTCCCTTTAACCTCAAAGACCTTGGCAGACTTATTGTAAGACAGCGAAAAACAGATTTTGAAAAATAAAAAAGCAAAAACGGCTGCTCGATACCCTTTGGTAAAGAACAACCGTTTTTTATTAAAGCATTTCGCAAATCAAATCAATATTATCCTCGTTATATTCCATCTCTTTCGAGTATAGCTTCGCAAGGTAGACGGCTCTGTCGAGGGTGAGATTTTCTTCACCGAGGAAAAGAAGCTCTATTGCTTTGAGGGAGAAGAGGGCGATTTTAAATTTGGATAAAAAGTCTCCGTCCTCTACCGCTTTCGGCAGGTATCTGTCGAGAAAATAACAGAAGATGTTTTGTAAATAATTATTTACGCTATCTTTTTTGAACATTTGATTTTCCCAGCTAATGGATTTTTTCAAAAGCTCGGGCAATTCCTCCGATAAAAGCTCGGAGTTTTCCACAATTTCAACAATCGTTTTGTGGGAAATTTCCTTTATTCCGTAAAGGTTTTCCGACTCCTCGTCTGCTCTTGCCTGGGCGTCTGCTATCGCACTTTCGACCTCTTCGACAAGGTAAACTATACTTTGCGTTTTTTCGACAAAAATTTCGGTTATTCTTTCACGCAAATCAAGAAAGATTTCAAGCAAATCCTTGTCGCACTCTTCCCTCTCGCCCATAGTTTCAAGGGTGATATATTCGAAAGTTGAAGAGGTTAAAACAAGCCTTGCGGCTTCCTCGCAGCAGAGTCCCACACCGCCAAAAACCGTATCTCCGAGGGTTGTATAATACCTCGGGTGCTCACGGCAGATGTCGCAAAGGTATTCTTCGCCCATCTGGCAAATCAAGTCGCAAAGATTTTCGGAATTGAGAAAGGGGCAACGCTCACCCTGCAAAACAAAGTGGCAAACACCGTCATCTTCGGCGGTGTTTTTTCTTATTCTGTCACCGAGAGGCGTATTTAAGGAAAAATATTTCTCTTTTGTTTCCCCGTCAATATCTATTTCCCAACCGATACAGCAGTTATCGGTACAGCAGCCGCCCTTGCATTTAAAGTCCTTATAATATTTCGGTGCTACAAGCTTCATTTTTTCTTACCCTGGGAAAGATAAATAAGAAGAACGCTTATATCCGCAGGATTTACGCCGCTGATACGGGATGCTTGACCAAGGCTTCTGGGGCGTATTTTTTCAAGCTTTTCGGCAGCTTCAAGGCGGAGACCGAGAATATCCTTATAGGAAATGTCCTCGGGAAGCCTTTTTTCCTCTAGCTTTTTCTGCCTTTCTGCCTCTGCCATCTCACGCTTGATATATCCCTCGTACTTCACCTGCACCTCGGCAGTTCTTACAACAGAGGAAGGAAGCAGAGGACGCTCTTTGTCTATATCCGAGAGAGCTTTATAGCTGATTTCGGGACGGCGGAGAAGCTCGGAAAGCTTTATTCCGGTGGTTATTTCGGTGGAATTGTTCTCTTTCAAAAGCTTGTTTACCTCTTCCGAGGGTGGAACGGTAGTTTTTTCAAGTCTTGCTATCTCTTTTTCGATATTAGCCTTCTTTTCGAGGAATTTCTCATATCTTTCCTCTCCGATAAGTCCTACTCTATGTCCTATTTCGGTAAGTCGAAGGTCGGCATTGTCCTGGCGGAGAAGAAGTCGGTATTCGCTTCTTGAAGTCATCATTCGGTAAGGCTCTTTTGTGCCTTTGGTTACAAGGTCGTCAATAAGAACGCCGATATAAGAGGAATCTCTGGAAAGAATCATAGGCTCTTCGCCCTTTTCGGCAAGAGCTGCGTTAATTCCCGCAACAAGTCCCTGCGCCGCCGCTTCCTCGTAGCCCGAAGTGCCGTTAAACTGCCCTGCTCCGTAGAGTCCTTTGACCTTTTTAAATTCAAGAGTGGGAAGCATTTCGGTAGGCTCGGCAGAGTCGTACTCAATAGCGTAGGCATATCGCATAATCTCGGCATTTTCAAAGCCGGGAAGGGTTTTCATCATCTCATACTGCACGTCGGTAGGCATTGAGGTGGAAAAACCTTGAATGTACATCTCCTCGGTATCAAGACCGCACGGCTCAACGAAAAGCTGATGCCTTTCCTTGTCGGCAAAACGAACGAGCTTCGTTTCGATAGAGGGGCAGTATCTCGGCCCTTCACCGGTTATATTTCCCGAATACATAGCCGAGCGAGAAAGGTTATCCAGTATTGTTTTATGAGTATCCTTGTTAGTGTAGACCACGTGGCAGCCAACAAGGTTTGTCTTTTCGGCAGACTTTTCTCCGGTGCGTACAGAATAGGGTACAGGCTCTTCTTCCCCCTCTTGAATTTCAAGCTTTGATAGGTCGATTGAGCGTCTGTGAACTCTTGCGGGAGTGCCGGTTTTGAAGCGTTGAAGGGTTATTCCAAGACGGGTAAGGGAATCTGAAAGTCCTCTTGCGGAAGTCATACCGTCAGGGCCTGCGTAGTAAACCTTGTCTCCAACGAATATTTGGCTTTCGAGGAATGTTCCGGTTGCAATAACAACACGGCTTACCTGCCACACCTCGCCAAGATGGGTAACGACTCCCGAAACTCTGCCGTTCTCGGTCAAAATATCAACTATTTCCGCTTGAACAAGACGGAGATTTTTCTCCGCCTCAACAGTCTTTTTCATCTGCCTTTTATATTCGGCTCTGTCTGCTTGAACACGTTTGGAATGAACGGCAGCTCCCTTGCCCAAATTAAGAGTTCTCGACTGTATGGTAGCAATATCTGCGGCATAGCCCATCTCACCGCCAAGAGCATCTATTTCAAAGACTAAATGCCCCTTTGCGCTTCCGCCGATAGAGGGGTTGCAGGGCATATTTCCAACCGCATCAAGGCTTATGGTAAACAGAACGGTATCGCAACCCATTCTTGCAGATGCAAGGGCGGCTTCTATTCCTGCGTGACCTGCTCCGATTACCGCAATTTGTGTTTTTAGCTCCATTTTTCTAACCTTTTGTAAAGTTTAATTAGCATATATGGTGTTTTTAGAATTTTACAGATGCAACAGAGGTAACTTTTCCACCGGTTGTATCGAGGGTAAATATTGCTCCGTCAGCCTTTGCCTCACCCGATGCGGCAACGAACTTTTTAGGGAGTCTTGTTCTCATTTTTTCAACGACGCAATCGGCATCCATTCCGATAACGCCCCCCGACTCGCCGCACATTCCAACGTCGGTAATATAACCCGTACCCTTTGGCAAAATCTGCAAATCGGCAGTTTTAACGTGGGTATGAGTGCCGAAAATTACGTTGATTTTTCCGTCGTAGCCGTAGCCTATTGCGAGTTTTTCGCCCGTTGCTTCCGCGTGTATATCAAGAACGGAGAAATCGTATTTTCCCGCTTCTTCTTTAAGCACTCTGTCAATAAATCCGAAGGGGTTGTCAAGCACCGGCTCAATATGGATATTTCCCATAGCCGAGATAACGAGAATACGGTATCCGTTGCAGTCTAAGATAGCATATCCTCTGCCGGGAGCGCTGTCACCGAAGTTTATAGGCCTTAAAATCTCCTTGGTTTCGTCAAGGTAGGTATAAGTCGCCTTGTTTTGCATAGTGTGGTTGCCGCCGGTAATGCAGTCTGCTCCCGCGCGAAGAAGCTCCACCGCCCCCTCGGCAGATATTCCCGTAACGAAGGATGCGTTCTCTCCGTTTACGACGCAAAAGTCGATATTATTCTCTTTTCTGAATTTCCAGAGATTTCTTTTCAGGTGTTCAAGTCCCTTTTGACTTGTTACGTCGCCAATTACAAGTATTTTCACATTTTTCTTCTTTCTATGCCTTAAGATATGTTTATAATTCAAGGCACTTCTATTTTAGCATAATTTGAAAGAATTTACAATACGTTTTTTCTATATATAATATAATAAGGAAGAAAAAGAACGGCGTGATGCCGTCGCTTTACTATAAAAACTTTATAAAAGGGTATAAAAAGGCTCTCCCAAGCGGGAGAGCCAAATAATTTTAGAAATTTAGCGGTTTATTGAACAAACAGCACCTTAGTGTTGTCGAAGTACAGTTCACTCGAGCCGGAGTTCATATAGAATCTAAGTCTATTAAGCGTTTCACCGTTAAAGCCGATAGATTGGGTAGCGCCAACATGAACGTCATTGATATAGAAGTTTACAGTTGTACCCTTAGATTCAATTCTCAGTCTGAACCATTCGCCGCTCGGTGCTATAGGAGTGATAACATTACTATTGGAAGAATCCTTAAGATATACTGCTCCTGTTGCATCAGTGACAATGTACGCAACGATCTTTCTGGCTGTTCCGAAGAATTCAATATACATATTCGTTGCCGATATGGAATTTACCATCATATCAGACTCAAATACAAAGGTATCGGTTCCGTTGTATACAGCTGTGCCGTTTGCTAATCTGAAGTTAGTCTCTTTGCCTTTAAATCCGTAAACCTTTGAAGCGGTACCGTAAGGTGTTCCGTCGGTTATAGCGCCGGTTCCGTCATTGTCGTATCTGAATGTGTTGAGCGCATCACCGTCCTCATAGGTTTCAACCTTTGAATCGGGAGTAAGCGTAGGAACGTAAGCATTTGCCTCATGAGCAACCTTTGTGTTGTCCAAATACAAGTCTCCAACAGAGGTAGAGGATGCTGTGATTAATATATCGTTAAGGGCGTTTACTGCGTGACGTTTGGTAAATGCCGCAGACTCGCCAATCTTCATATCATTGTAGTATACTACAACCTTTGCTTCTGTGTCGGATACGTCGATGTATTCAGCGCGGAATCTGAACCAGTTTCCTGCAATACCGGTAGCGGTTACGCTGTCAAGTCCAGAACCGGAAATCTTTCCGTTTCCGTCAGTACCTACACTGAGCTGAATTGTGTACGCAGTTCTTTGCGAAGAAGTTACAGATTTGTTTCTGAAGTTTATCTCATAGAGGCAAGATGCGTCAGGATCTGCCATCATATCGGTCTCAAATACGTACTTTGTAGCATTAGCATAAACTGCGGTAGTATTTATGAAGAACTGGGACTGTCCGGCACTTTCACCCAAAGAAGGAATTCCAACAACCTTAGAGCTTTCGCCGTATGGAGTTCCATCTTCAATCACGGGCGCAGAAGCACCTTGGTTGATCCAGTGATCAATTATTCCTGCGCTCTTATACTCGGCAGCGGTGCCAAGCTCGTTCCAAAGAATTCTGCCTGCGGTATCGGTAAGGTCAGGCTTGTAAGAGGGAGTAGGAGCAGGCTCTTCGCCGCCCTGAGTTGCAACGGTGAACATGGTGAATCCGCCAACGGTATACTCAGCTGCGTTAGCAACTTCGGCAGTGGTGATTTCGCCGGTAGAGAGGTCATATACGGTTGCATTCCAGGTTGCAACACCGTCCGCCTGGGGATTGATTACGTCACCTGCGAAGTAGATGCCCTGGTCGTACTTGCCGTCAAGAGTTCCGCCCTCAATACCAACGAGAACGTAATCGGTAATAAACTTTGTAATATCGTCTGCGGGATCGGAGTTGCCGTTAATAAGAACTCTCTGTGCAGAAGCTCCGTAGCTGAGAAGATCCTCGTAAAGAGCCTTCTTATCGCCCTGCGCCATATCAACGTAAAGTCTTTCAAGGAGATATTCAACAACGCTGTATCTTACAACCTCGGAATAAACCTCGGTACCAACGATGTGCGCTCTTGCATAAACCTTGTCGCCAAGGAACTTTGCAGGGAAGCCTGCGGAGAAGAATGCGGGGTATGTAACTCCTTCGCTCGTATAACCAACGTCATACGCTTCACCGTTATAAGCGGTAGCGTCGGGATTAACTGTGGGGTCTTCGAGGTAGTAAAGAAGCTCTACTTCGTTCTCTCCTGCATTGGTGTCGTCAACTGCGAACATAACCTTTACGGTATCGTCATAGGAAACGTTCTTTGCGATAATGCTTACCGAAAGCTCTTCTTCAGCCGATGCTATAAAGCAAAGTCCAACGGCTAAAACCGCAAGGGTAAGTGCCAAGGTAAGAATTTTAAACGCTTTTGTGTTTTTCATTTTTTCTTTCCTTTCAAAAATAATTTATTTGTTTTCTAATTTTGTTTAATTGAATAGGGTAAAAATTAGGTCCAACCGTCTTGATCGACGTTTTCTTCCCACCCGGAAGAGGCTGTTATGATGTCGGCTTTGGTAAGCAGTATTACCTCAAGCTTCGCAAGTTCGTATTTTTTCTTTTCCATGTAATATTTCTCCTTATCTTACGTCCAATCGGTATCGCCAACGTTTCCTTGACCGTCGAAGGGTAAATCGCCGTTCTCGGAATCATCGGGTTCTTGGGGAGTGTCGGGAATAGGAGCTTCAAACTCCTCTGTGGAACAGGTTATTTTGGTGTTGTCGAAATAAATTTCACCGACGTGAGTGGTTTCTGTCCAAAATCTTATTCTTTCAAAGGCATAAGCGTTTCCGCCCGTCTTGTAAAGACTCGTGTCTATTCTTTCACCGTTAAGATAGAAGGTGATAGCCATTCCGCCTTCATAATCCGATCCCTTAACTCCGAATTTGAACCATTCACCGTCATTTGCAAGCTCCGCAAGCTGATTTGAGTCGGCATCGAGAAGATAAACCTTTTCTCCGTCAGCCTTTATATTGAAGCTGAACAGCTGGATATTGCCCGCCGTTCTTATTTGGAATTCGGGGCAAAGATAGCCGTTTGTGGTAAACATCATATCACTTTCAAAAAAGGTATAATTTGCCGTGGGTGAAGAAGAGAACTTGAAGGTTACCTCCGGCTTGAAGTTTTCTACCGTCTCAAAGCCGTAAACCTTTGAGCTTTCTCCGTAAGGAGATCCATCGACTATTCCGTACCAAGAGGTGTTTTCGACAGAATCGCCGCCGTTCCAGTTGTCAAAATAGAATGTATCCAGTTGGTCGTCTGTTTCGTAGGTCTCAACCGTTGGATCGGCAGGCTCTGCCGGTTCTTCGGGGTTATCGGGAATTTCAGGCTCTTCGGGGCTCGGTTCTTCGGGATCAGGCTCACCAAACTCATATTTCGGAAGAGTTTCGGGGTCTGCATACACGGAAAGAATTCTTGTATTATCAAGACAAATCTCGCCGGTGTGGGTTGATTCGCTCCAGAATCTCACTCTGCCAACCGTAGCTACCGAAGCATCGAGAAGATAATTCAGCGCGGTTTTGATCTGTTCACCGTTAAGGTAGAAGGTGATAAGAAGACCGCCGCCCTCGTTGGCAGAAGCGGCAACGCCGAATCTAAACCACTCGCCGTCGTTTGCAAGAGTTGCAAGAACTTTGGAGTCGGAATCAAGCAGACAAACCTTATTGCCGTCAGCCTTAATATAGAACTTATAGATAAGACTGTTATCGGAGGTTCTGATCTGGAACTCGGGGTTAAGGAGGCCGGTCGTGGTAAACATCATATCACTTTCAAAGCTTGCGATGTTTGCCGACTCGCCCGCGTTAAACTTAAATGTAATCTCGGGTTTACATCCGCTAAGGGAACGATAGTAATAAACCTTTGAATCTACGCCATATTTACTACCGTTAACGATCTCAGGCTCGCAGGCGGAGGAGCCGCCGTTCCAGTTGTCGAAGGTGAAGGTGTCGATAGGGTCATAGGACTCGTAGGTTTCAACCGTTGGGTCAGTAGGCTCTGCCGGTTCTTGGGGAGTGTCGGGAATTTCAGGCTCTTCGGGACTCGGCTCGTCGGGAGTGGGAGGAGCAACCGGAAGATTCTCGGGAAGCTGATAGGTCAGCTGCGCCATTATCATATTGTCAAAGTAAACCGTTCCTTCCGTAACTCTTTGCTTATCTGCGGCAAACTGAACTCTCTGAATCTCGGAGACTTCGGGAACGTAGCCGGAATCGTAGGGAACCGTTGACTCTGCAACAAGAGTGTTATTTGCTATTACGGCAACGTAGGCTACGCTGTCGGAGACCTTTGCGTAACCGTATTGAAGATTAAACCAGGTTTTGTTATCGGCAAGTTTTGCTTTTGTCATTCCGGGGCCGCTGACGTATACTCCGTCGGCTTCGGTGGAAATTGTCAATTCATACGCCTTCGGGCCGCCGAATATAAGAAGCTTAAATGCCGAGCCGGGAAGAGTGTCAAACATCACGTCTGTCTGAATTCCGACTGCGTTATAGCTTTCTGCGGTCTTTGTTACGAATAACTGGAAGAGGTCGTCGTCCTTTTGCGCGGTGGTGAGAGCAAGAACCTTGGATTCTGCTCCGTAAGGAGTAGCGTCAACTATTTCAAGCTTTCCGCCGGGAAGCCATCTGTCAAGCCATCTCTGGTTGTAATAAGCGCCGATAGGCTTCGACTCGAAGGTTGCAATACCGGTTTCCGCTTCGGACGGGCCTTCATCATCTTCAACGCCTGCGGGAAGCTCCTTTAAGAACTGCTCAAGGAAGAAGTTGTCAAAGTAAATGTCACCGCTTGAATTTTTGTCGGCAGAGAACTGAATTCTCTTAACCGAGGTTGCCGAAGTACTCTCTGCTCCGTAAGGAACGGCGCTTGATGTTATAAACTTATCGTTTACGAATATGTCAAGTATGATTTTACTGTAAGTAAGTCTTGCGTACTCTACTCTTAATGTAAACCATTTTTCACAATCTGCAATCTTTATCTGCTCGTCTGTATCTACAACGGAAACGTAAACACCGTCTCCGGGTTTAGATATAAGCTGCATATTAGCCGCTTTTACGGAGGATTGGTTGCCAAAGAAGAGAAGAGTATATGTAGTTGTGGTATCGGGAACGAACATAATATCGCTTTGGAATGCGATAGAGTTATATGAGCCTTGAGACTTGGTAATACGGATTTGAAGAAGGTCGTCACTTCCTGCAAGGGTTGTAAGACGCATTACTCTCGACGCTTCACCGTTAGAATAGCCATCCTCTACTACGACCTCGCCTTGAGGAGTCCATTTGTCGAGAATTCCGTCGTTCATAAGCTCTTCGACGCTTTCAACGTCCTCAAGATCGAGAGGCACAGGCTTTATTTCCTTATCCTTGATTATCTCGTCAAGAGATTCGAGAATAAGTCTGTACTTCATAGCGTCGGATGTGGTATAAAGGTCAACTGCTCTAAGCCCTATAAATCCGAACACGTGTCCCATAACACCCGAAGAGCAAATATAAGAGGAGTTTACGTCGCCTTCGTTCTGGTTTTCAAGAGCTACGGGAAGTCCTTGGGAAGTTTCGGAGGTTTTTGTCTGGAAGTAGGAGAAAGAACCCTTCGAGCCGCCGTCATCTTTACGGAAGAGAGCAAACTTTTTCGCAGTAGCTTCAATCATTGCGGGATATTTTTCTGCATACTCGGCAGTTAACTCTTTAATAAGAGCCTTTCCTTCAGCTCCGCCATAGGTTGAAATATTTGTTGTGAGAATTGTTATAGCATACCAGGTATTAAGAACGCAGCACACGTGGTGAGGGTCTGCCTCGCTGGTGATAGCGTCAATAGAATGCATCAGCAATTTTTCCGCGTTGGGAACGACTTTTTCGACCTTGCTGTATGCGCTGGAAATTTTAAGAATACCGTTTACGCAGTCGTATTCATTATTTTCGTAAGGCTCCCAAAGTCCTGTTTCGGGATCTTGGAAAGAGGTGAACCAATCCGCCATAATGTCGGCAAGTCTGTAAGTTACGCCACGCTCGGCAAGAACCTTATCTCTGGCGACAATCTGGGGAGCTATGGACTCAAGCTCGTTACCTACCCAATAGCTGTCGGTTGCCATTTTTGCTCTGTACTTTTCAAGGTAGGCTTTAAAGTTTACGTCATTCAAAAGGTGGCTTTCAACGCCTGCGTCGGCATCATTTGCCAATATCACCTTCGAAACCATCACAGCCATAGAGCCGCCAAGCTTTTCGGTAAGATTTGCAGATGCGGGAAGCACCGTTCCGATAGGATTTTCACCCTTAATTCCGGTAGGAGTATCGTAAACGGGAATAGCGTCGAAATGCTCGAGAATTCTTACCGCATTGTTTATATCGCGTCCTTTTCTTGAGGGATATTTATCGGTAAGCTCCTTGCCCCACTGGGGATGATAGAAGTGGCCGTTTTCGCCGCTTTGAAGCGATCTTGCGAAATTAACCATCTGCTTTTGCATCTCTTTTGGAATAATGTCGGCAGGGTTTCCCATTCCGGAAGAAACGATAAATCCGAGAGCCTGGTTGGTACTTTCAAGATCGGGCAGATAACCCTCGGTATTTCTTGCGGAGTTAGAGTAATAATATCCGCCTACGACCGGGTCGTAAAGGTTGGCAAACCAGCTTACAAGATCATCGGTATAAAGTGCGTAAAATTTCTTAAACGCATCTACCGTGGATTTTGCCATCTCCTTGCCGTAATTTCCGACAAGGTCGGCTTCAATCTTTGCCCAAGACTCTTCTATTCTCTTATTGTCAATGGCTTCTTGGTACTCTATAATATTAAATCTTTCGCAAACAAGAACGCCTTTGTTTGCTTTGAAAGTTTCTTTGGAAGCATACTGCTCCATAAACAGATCTATTGCAACCTGCTCGGGATGATTTTGTCCCAGCATCCCCTCGTCGTAGGCTATTGCGATAGATTTTCCGTCGGAATAAATACAATATCCAACGTATTCCTCGCCCTCGGCTTCGATTCTCTCCAAAGCACGGTATGCCTGCCTTGAAATTTCTCTGCCCGTTCTTCCCACAACTATCTCGTGGGTGCTTTCGGGGGCTGCATCGGTATAAACAAGCACGTCTTTAGCATTTGCACCTATTTTGTAAAACAGGTCGCTAAGGTTTTCTTCCGATACGCCGCCGTGGACGTAAATTATAGAAACTTCAACATCGGGACTCCAGATAACGTCTTGGTCAACCGGCTTTTCGTCATTTTGAATATTATCCTGATTGTCGGATTGATTAGAATCGTCTGCGTTTTGATTTTCGTCCTTGTTATTACAAGACGCAAGAAGAGAAATGCAAACAATTATTGACAAAAATGCAATTAAAAGCCTTTTCATTCTATACTTTTCTCCTTTTCATCAAGTATTGCTATATATCTGAGTCTGTCTGCTTCGGTAAAGAAAGGAATCATCTCCTGCTTCAGCATTACGAAGATGTGACCGACGATACCCGCAGTACAGATATTGGTCGAGTTAAAGTCACCCTCGTTTGTGCCGCTGACAGCAACCGGCATTTCGTGAGAGGCGTGGCTGGTTCTCTCCTTAAGATATGAGAACGAGCCGTCAGGCTTTCTGAATTTTTTAATCTTTTTTGCCGTAACTCTTATCATTTCGGGATAATTTTTTATCATCTCGGCACGAAGCTGGGCAATCTGTCTTTCGGCTGCGTAATCGTTATTTTTCCTGCTGGTCTCGGCAACGTTAGTCATTATAACCGTAAGCGAATACCAGGGGTTAAGCACCCAACAAACAGTGTTTGGCTCTTCGTCGGAAACGATAACGTTTGTTGCCGAACGGAATGCCGCAACCGCATTGGGGAAGGCTCTTCCGACTCGCTGGATTGCACTTGCAACCTTAAGAACACCGTTTATCGCCCTAAGACCAAGATGCTCTCGGTTTGCAAAGATGCCCGTTTCGGGATCTTGATATTTAGAGAACCAATCCACGAGAATATCAGCGAAGCGGTAGTCTGCTCCCGCAGCTTCAAGCTCCTTGTCTCTTGCGGCAATCTCCGATGCCTGGCTCTCAATAGCCGAGCCTGCTTCGTAGGAAGTATTAGGATTGTTAAGGTCTATTGCAAGGGTTGAAAGATATTCAATGAAGCTCTCTTTATCCTTAAGTATGGGACTAAACACCCTTCCTGAGCTTTGAGAATCTGAAAATTCAGGCTGTGACTGCATCGGTGAGGGTGTTCCGTCGGCAAGAAGTCCGTCTCCCTTTATGCCTGATGGCGTATCGTAGGTTGGCTTAATGCCGCACCAATCAAGAAGTCCTATCGCCATTGTAAGGTCTCTGCCTCGACGGGGTTGAAGCTTGTCGGTCATCTCCTTGCCCCATTGGGGATGATAGAAATAACCGTTGGGGGCTTGGAGTCCCTTGATAAATTTGCCTACCTTGGTTTTCATGTAAGGCGGCAGAGCAGCAAAAATGTCATTATCAAACTTGCCCGCCATTCCAAGACCGCGGAATGAGCCGAGTGCAAAGCGTGTGGACTCAATATCGGGAAGGAATCCCTCGTTATCTCTTGCGGAATTAGAGTAATAATATCCGCCGGTTTTCGGGTCGTAAAGGTTTGCGTGCCAATCGACCACGTCTTTTGAATAAATTGAATAAAGCTCTTTGAGGGCAGAAATGATTTCTTTTGCCTGATCTACACCCATCTCTGCGGAAAGATTTTTTTCAAGCTCACGCCATTTCTGGCGAAGAAATTCAGCGTCCTTCTCCTTTTGAATTAAAATTTTAGTATCCATCAGTGCGTTAAAGTTCACCATTTCAGAAACCATTCTCCAAACGCTTGTTCTGTCGTCACTCTCATCTTCCACAGGCTCGAAAACTCCTCGGAAGATATAAAGTCTTTTTCCGTAATTACTGTTTACTATTTCAAAAACGTACCTACGCTGATGTCTTGCGTTTTTTGCAAACTTCGGGCAATCGTCAAGTACGCATCGCTCAACGAGTCTGCCGTCATCGGTAAGCACGTTCGCAAAGCCGGAAGCCCCCGGCGCTCCGTCAAGTCTTATCATCCAGATAACGTTGAGGCAGTCGATGTTGTAGGTACATTTCATATATCCGTTGAAATCTTTTGATAAAAGCTTGTTGAGAAGCTCTGCGTGAGTTGCCGCCTCGATAGTCTTACCGATTCGAATGATCTTATCAACAAAGGATTTCGTATTTTTTACGTTTCTTGATTGCCACGCACTTTCAATAAGCAGACAGTCGGTGGTAATCCCGAATATTTCGGCAAGTTTTACAATGCTGGAAAGCTCCGGATCGCCTCTTCCCTGCTCCCACTTGCTCACAGCCTTGTCGGTTACGAAAAGCCTTTCAGCAAGTTGTGCCTGAGTCCATCCTTTTTCCTTTCTCAGCTCACATATTCTTTTACCAACGTTCATACGATACACCTCCGAATCGCCTCATCTATTTAAAAATATATCACCCGTACACCCAACGGTCAATCTACTTTTCGTATAGATTGATTGATACTTACTTATATATATTTTAGCATTATCTACGATTAGTATACAACAAAAATATACGAAAAGTAGAGTTTTTTAAAAATTTTCTTTAAAACCCTGTAAATATTTCGTCAAGCTGCCTTTTTTGATAATATTAAAGCTTTGTCCGACAAAAAAGCAGACTCCGGCCTTAAAAATTCTCAAAAAGAGGTTAGAATTTTACTTTCTATACAATTTTAAAAACAAAAAATCAAATCAAACAAATTTTTTCTCTCCTTTTCGTTTAAATTATCCAAAAACAAAAAAAGAAACGACTCTATACAGAGCCGTTTCAAAATTACTATTATTAAATATTAATAGGTAGAAAATAGGTAGAAAATACGAAGATTAGCCAACTCACACTCCGCTTTTGATGCGGTGGATTTTAATAAATAAAGACCGCACACAGCCCGAAAGTTACATAAACCTTTAAAATCGGGAGCGAACGGTCTTTAAAACAGAGATTTCAACCTTTTGATGCGGTGGATTTTGAGATAGAATTGTCGCTTTACGACCGAAGCAATAGTTGCCTATTGCGAGTTTGTCGGAAAACGGCGATTATAGCCAAAATACACCCATCAAAATACACCCATCAAATTATTTAGCGTAATCCACAGTGCGAGACTCTCTGATAACAGATACTTTAATCTGTCCGGGATAGTCAAGCTCGTTTTCGATTTTCTTTGCGATGTCGCGGGCGAGGATCTTCATCTTGTCGTCGGATACCTGCTCGGGCTTAACCATGATTCTTACCTCACGGCCTGCCTGGATAGCGAAGGTCTTTTCAATACCTTCGAAGCTGCCTGCAACCTCTTCAAGCTTCTGAAGTCTCTTGATGTAGTTTTCAACGTCCTCGCGTCTTGCGCCGGGACGAGCCGCACTTATTGCGTCAGCAGCCTGAACGATGAAATCAAGAGCCGACTGAGGATCAACGTCACCGTGGTGAGACTCGATTGCATGGATAATGTCCTTATGCTCACGATATTTCTGAGCAATTTCAACACCGAGCTGAACGTGAGAGCCGTCAACCTCGGCAGTAACCGCCTTACCAATGTCGTGAAGAAGACCTGCGCGTCTTGCAGCAGTTGCATCAACGCCCATTTCCTCGGCAATAACGCCGGAAAGCATAGAAACCTCGATGGAGTGACGAAGAGCGTTCTGTCCGTAAGAGGTACGGTACTTCATACGGCCAAGGAGCTTGATAAGCTCGGGGTGAAGTCCGTGAACACCCGTTTCGAAGATCGCCTTTTCACCCGCCTGCTTAATTGCTCCGTCAACCTCTTTGCGAGCCTTTTCAACCATTTCCTCAATTCTTGCGGGATGGATTCTGCCGTCGCTGACAAGCTTTTCAAGAGCTATTCTTGCGGTTTCACGTCTTACGGGATCGAAGCCGGATACGGTAATAACGTCGGGAGTATCGTCAATAATAAGCTCAACGCCGGTGAGATTTTCTATTGTACGGATATTTCTTCCCTCACGACCGATGATTCTTCCCTTCATCTCATCGCTGGGGATCTGAACTACCGAGATAGCAACCTCGCTGACGTGCTCCGAAGCAAAACGCTGAATTGCGAGAGAAAGAATATCTCTTGCCTTGGTATCTGCCTCGTCTTTGAATTTCTCCTCGTATTCCGCAATTTTGATTGCGGTTTCGTGCTGCATTTCGCTGTCAAGTCTTGCAACAAGCTCTGCTTTTGCTTCCTCGCGGGAAAGTCCTGCGATTTTTTCAAGCATTGCAAGCTGACCTTCAAGAGTCTTGCGGATTTCTTCCTTAACCTTTTCCGCCTCGGCGGTTTTGGCTGAAAGAACCTCCTCTTTCTTTTCAATAGACTCAAGCTTTGCGTCAAGAGTTTCCTCTTTCTGAATTACTCTGCGCTCAAGGCGGGAAACCTCCTTGCGGCGCTCCTTTACGTCGAAATCGGCTTCCTTTTTAAGCTGGAAGATTTCGTCTTTCGCTGCAATAATCGATTCTTTTTTAACACTTTCGGCATTCTTTATTGCGTCTTCGAGAATTTTTCTTGCCTGCTCTTCAGCAGAGCCAAGCTTTTTTTCTGCAAGAACTTTACGGATTATAAATCCGATAAGCAGACCCAATACAAGGGCAGCCGAAATAAAACCAATTGATAAACCTAATGGCATTTTACACCTCCTTCTGATTACTTTTTGGGGTAATCTATCTGTTTTTCTGATGATTTGTTATTCATACGGCTGACAAAGGGGAAGTCTTATGCGCACGCACCGACAGCCATACACATATATTATATAACATTATTTACGCAAAGTCAAGATTTTTTTTACGCCCGAATATAAGGAGCAATTTTTATCAATTTTGAAAATTTTTATTTGCATTATATTCATTTTCGACCTTTCGGGTAATAATAATCCATATAAACAAAAATATGAGTTTTTAGCACATTAGCAGGCAAGTGCTAAATATTAACAAAAAATTCATAAAAAAATCGGTAAAATTGCTTGACACCGCAGAAAAAAAGTTATATATTATATATGCAAACGTTAGCACTCGCACGTTTTAAGTGCTAAAAACACTAAGGAGGTACAAAAAATTGGACGACTCGCGACTTACCCCGCGAAAAATGCAAATCCTCAAAGCAATTATTGATGCTCATATTGCCGGTGGAGAGCCGGTTGGCTCAAAGTACCTCTCCCAGGACGTAAGGATTTCCTGCTCTCCTGCCACGATCCGTAACGAAATGGCAGAGCTTGAGAATATGGGCTACCTTATTCAGCCTCACACCTCTGCGGGAAGAGTTCCCTCGGAGCTTGGCTATAAATACTACGTTAACGCCCTGGTTTCCCAGTATGCAAATACAAAATCCGAGCTTGACGAAATCAATCAGATGCTTCGCTACAAGCTGACCGAGATGGATGAAATCCTCTCCGAAGTTTCAAGACTTGCCGCTTCCTTCACCGATTACACCGGAATTGCTTTTAAATCCGGCTACGGCAAGGTGAGAATCACACAGTTCAAAAGCGTACTTCTTAATTCGAAAGATTTTCTTCTCGTTATGTCCTTTGAGGGCGATATAGTAAAAACGAAATCCATACATCTTTCATTCCCTCTTACCGAGGACACGCTCCGCAGATTTACCGAAGCCCTTAATATGTATCTTATAAATTTGACAAGCGATGCAATAACAATGCCTATAATCGTAAAGCTGGAAGCTCTTATGGGTTCTGCCGGCTCTATGGTACACCCGGTTGTCAAGGTTATTTACGAAACTATGAGTGAGCTTGACTCGGCTGACGTTAAGCTTGACGGAGTTACAAATCTTTTGCAGTATCCCGAATATTCCGACGTTTCCGACTTCCGTGACCTTCTCGGAGTCCTTGAGGAAAAGGATAAGCTTCTTGACGTTATTTCAACAACTGCAACCGGTGACGACGATATTCAGGTATATATCGGCGCGGACAACGAGCAAAACGGTATGAAAAACACCACGCTTATCTTTAAAAATATCACCATCGGCGGAAAGCAGGTTTCCGTTGGTGTTATCGGCCCGAAGCGTATGAATTATTCGAAGGTTATTGATATGTTAAACAAGCTGGCAGGAGGCCTCGACCGTATCTTTACGGAAGACGCTCTACCACCGGGCAGCGACGATTTTGATTGAGAGGAACACAGACATGAAGAAAGAAAAAAACACCCCTGAAGTTGAAGAAACTGTCAAAGAGGGCGAAAAGCAGACTCCCTCTGCCGAAAAAAATCCCGAGCAGGAAATTGAGGCATTGAAAGCGGAAATTGCCGAGCTTAATGACAAATATCTTAGAATGGCTGCCGAGTATGACAACTTCAGACGTCGCTCCAGAGAGGAAAAGGACGCTATATACGAAACGGCTCTTACCGATACCGTAGGCGAACTTCTCCCCATTATCGACAACCTTGAACGTGCCACAATGTACGACGATGGCGAAAAGGTTAAGGAAGGTCTTATTATGACCGCCAAAGCTACCATCGAGGTATTTAAGAAGCTTGGAGTCGAGGACTTCGGCAAGGCGGGCGATGTATTCGATCCGAATATGCACAACGCAGTAATGCACGTGGACGATGAAAGCTTCGGCGAGGGCGAAATCGTTGAAGTATTCCAGAAGGGATACAAACGCGGAAAGCGTATAATTAGGTTTGCAATGGTTAAAAGTGCAAACTAATATTTACAATTTATTAAGTTTTTAAATTTATATCCACATATAGGAGGAAAAATTATTATGGGAAAAATTATAGGAATTGACCTTGGTACCACCAACTCCTGCGTTGCAGTTTTCGAGGGTGGCGAACCTATCGTTATTACAAACCCCGAGGGAGCAAGAACTACTCCTCCCGTTGTAGCTTTCGCAAAGACCGGTGAGAGACTTGTTGGTCAGGTTGCAAAGCGTCAGGCGGTTACCAACCCCGACAAGACCGTTAGCTCTATCAAGAGAGATATGGGATCTGACAAAAAGGTTTCCATCGACGACAAGAGCTACACTCCCCAGGAGATCTCCGCAATGATTCTCCAGAAGCTTAAGGCTGATGCAGAGGCTTATCTCGGAACAACCGTTACCGATGCGGTAATCACCGTTCCCGCATACTTCACCGACGCGCAGCGTCAGGCAACCAAGGATGCAGGTAGAATTGCAGGTCTTGAGGTAAAGAGAATCATCAACGAGCCTACCGCAGCAGCTCTTGCATACGGTATGGACAAGGAAGAGAGCCAGAAGATTATGGTATTCGACCTTGGCGGCGGTACTTTCGACGTATCTCTTCTCGACATCTCCGACGGAGTATTTGAGGTTCTTGCAACCGCAGGTAACAACCGTCTTGGCGGTGACGACTTTGACGAAAGAGTAGTTAACTGGATGGCCGAGACCTTCGCAAATGAAAATGGCGGTATCGACCTCAGAAAAGACAAGATGGCAGCGCAGCGTCTTAAGGATGCGGCAGAGAAGGCAAAAATCGAGCTTTCCGGTGTTATGTCATCCAACATTTCTCTTCCCTTCATCACTGCTGATGCATCCGGCCCCAAGCACTTTGAGGCTACTCTTACAAGAGCAAAGTTTGACGAGCTTACAAGAGATCTCGTAGACGCAACAATGATCCCCACAAAGAAGGTTCTTTCGGATGCAGGTGTTTCGTCATCTCAGGTTTCCAAGGTTCTTCTTGTTGGCGGTTCTACCAGAATTCCCGCAGTTCAGGAAGCGGTTAAGAAGTTTATGGGCAAAGAGCCTTTCAAGGGCATTAACCCCGACGAGTGCGTTGCTATCGGCGCAGCAATCCAGGGCGGTGTTCTTGGCGGAGACGTAAAAGACGTTCTTCTTCTCGACGTTACTCCTCTTTCTCTCGGTATTGAGACTCTCGGCGGAGTATTCAACCGTATAATTGACAGAAACACAACTATTCCCGTAAAGAAGAGCCAGGTATATTCAACTGCGGCTGACGGTCAGACAAGCGTTGAGATCCACGTTCTTCAGGGTGAGCGCGATATGGCGGCAGGAAATACCACGCTTGGCAGATTCGTGCTTGACGGAATTCCCGCAGCTCCCAGAGGCGTACCGCAGATCGAGGTTACCTTTGATATCGATGCAAACGGTATAGTTAACGTAACCGCACAGGACAAGGGCACGGGCAAGGAACAGCACATCACTATCACGTCTTCTACCAACATGAGCCAAGAGGATATTGATAAGGCTGTGAAGGATGCAGAGAAGTTTGCAGAAGAGGACAAGAAGCTCAAGGAAAACGTTGAGACAAAGAACAGAGCTGACAGCCTCATCTTCCAGAGCGAGAAGGCTCTCGGTGAGCTTGGCGACAAGATAACCGACGAGGACAAAGCGCCCGTAAACGAAGCTATTGCAAAGCTTAAGGAAACCGTAAAGGGCACTGACTACGAGGCTATAAAGGCAGATACCGAAGCGCTTGAGAAGGCTTTCTACGCTATAAGCGAGAAGCTTTACGCGCAGAGTCAGGCACAGGG